>JAITDV010000420.1 GCA_031282385.1 Planctomycetaceae bacterium
GCAATTTATAATACAAACAGTAATATAATAGACCTTTTCTCTAACCTAAAAATACATCAACGCAACAAAAAAACTACAACAAAAAACCGCCTTTAACTCCTCCGAGACCACCCCTAACCCCTCCTTCGGTGGGTCAGGGGTGGTCTCCTACAGGTTAGCGAAAAGGTCTAATGTTCGGAAAATTACGTTATCCCGCGCGGATTACTGTTTTGTTAGGTTGTATTTTGTTACGTTGCGTTTTTTAGAATGCGGTGATTTTTTTGAATTGGGCTAATCTGGATTCAATTACAGCACTTGTCAATTTCTCCATACTCTCAATACTAAATCCTTCCACACAAAAACTGGCTACTAATGTTCCGTAAACCAACGCATTTTTGATAGTTCTTTCATCCAATTTGCCATTTTCCGAAACAATATACGCAAACATTGCTCCCGCAAACGAATCTCCTGCACCGGTTGGATCAACAACCTCCTCCGTCGGAAATGCAGGAACAACATAAAGTCCGTCTCGGCTAAAAAAAATCGCTCCATGCTCGCCCTTTTTGACAACAACAAATTTCAGTCCAAAATCAAGTATTTTACGCCCCGCCGACAACGTGTTTATTTCGCCTGTCAATTGTTTCGCCTCACTGTCATTCAACACAAGTCCGTCAATCCGGCGTATCAATTCGTCAAGGTCGGAACGAGCTATATTTATCCACAAGTCCA
Source organism: Planctomycetaceae bacterium (assembly GCA_031282385.1). Taxonomy (GTDB): domain Bacteria; phylum Planctomycetota; class Planctomycetia; order Pirellulales; family Thermoguttaceae; genus WRKP01. The sequence goes on from JAITDV010000420.1 coordinate 709, forward strand.
TCGTATCCGCTACAACAAGTTCCGCTTTGTGAATTTGATCCAATGCTTCTAATCCGGTTGAAGGTGCGCCGTTGCCGAGAAAAAGATATTTCGTTTGGCGGTAAGATTCAGGCAACTTAGGTTTAAATTTGCCAAGTACATTGAGTTGTACATCAAGTGTTTCGCGATCATTCATATTGTCAAGATATTTACCAAACCATCTAAAAGTTTTACCGCCTTTTTCTATTTCAATTCCCTCAGTGTCAATACCCCGTTGCTGAAACAACTTCGTATGTTCAGCCGACCAGTCCTCGCCAACAACACCAACCATTTGTACCGGAACAAACAAACTTGCCGCATAAGCTGCAAATATTGCCGAGCCGCCCAAAATATTTTCGCGTTTGGCAAGCGGCGTTTGAATACTATCTATCGCAATCGATCCAACTACAGTTAAACCTAAACTCATTTAATTAATCCTTTCTGATTTCATTGTGAAAATTTGATTCGGGAACTTACAAATTGTTCACATTTATATCGCATTAGTCCGTATATTTGTCATGTTTCTAAAGTCTCTTTTGTACCTTAAAAGAGAAAACCGAATTATTGAATAAAAAGTAAAAGTATATTACTCATTCTTAATTAGCAAAACCTACAACACAAACACAACAAGGTTTGAAAGCGTAACAATATTATTTTTTTTGTCAACAGTTTAAAAACGGTTTAACTTGTACTATAATTGAGCGGTGTAGTTTGTGTGTTGTCTCCTGTACAGAACGTTTGTTAGAATTTGGCGGTGCGAATGCGTAACAATTGGCTTTCCAATTGGTAGGCAAGCGAAGGTAAAGGAAAGTTAAAACGTGAACAATTTAAGTCGCAAAATTTTAACGTGTGTTCGTTATGTTTCCTGATTTTTTTGGGAATGGGAGTTGGTTATATACTGTTTCGTACTATAAATTGCGTGACTCAAGAGCGTAAAAGCCTGCTTTCCGATAGGTAAGCAGGCGGCGGCAATGTAATTTAAAGTGTGAGCAGTTTAAAAATGGCTTTTAGAAAAAAATAAATTTTATGTACGACGTACCTATTGGCGTGTTTACAAGTATTGATGCTGGACTTGGAGTTAATTTTGATGTGGTTTGTGAGCTTGGTTTGAAGTCGATTCAACTTCACACTCCCAAGCGCGAGAGCCGCACTCCCGACAATGCTTCAGCGTTTTTGTATAAATTATCAGAACACGATATAAAAATTACGACAGTGTTTCTTGGTTTTGAAGGTGAAAGTTATGAGACGATAGAAATAACTTCGCAAACAGTTGGTTTTGTTCCGCCCAAGACACGATCGGCAAGATTGGTCGAAGCGTTTGAGATTTCCGATTTTGCCAAGTTGCTCGGAGTAACTTATATTGGGTCGCATATTGGTTTCGTGCCGCATGATCGGCGGTCGAATGAATATGCGAAAGTTGTTGAAACAATAAGAACGCTTTGCGAGTATCTGAAAAAAAACTCGCAAGCACTTACGTTGGAAACGGGGCAGGAATCCGTTCAATTGTTATTGATGTTTATGGATGATGTTGCATGTGACAATATTTTTATCAATTTCGATCCGGCAAATCTGATTCTATACGGAATCGGGAATCCGATTGAGGCGTTGAAATTAGTCGGTAAACGTGTTCGCGGAGTACATTGCAAAGACGCCGTTTCAACAACAGGTACGCCAGGTGTTGACTGGGGACGTGAAGTTCCTTTTGGATCAGGTGAAGTTGACGCGGAGAAATTTATTAAAACATTGCGAGAAATCGGCTACTCTGGAGCATTGACAATCGAACGCGAAATACCAGAACAACCCGAACGCCAAAAAGAAGAAATCGACGCCGCAATAAAACTGATCAATTCAATCAAATCGCGAATCTTCTAACCAGAAAAACATAACTAATTTTATGTATATTATTGGAACAGATGAGGCGGGTTATGGACCTAATTTCGGACCTTTGGTAGTTACGGCGACGCTTTGGCGTATGGCGGAATTTGATTTTTCGTCTGTTATTACGTCGGCGAATTTTGCCGGAATAGATATTGGCGATTCAAAACAACTTTATCATTCCGGCGGTTCTCTTGATAAATTGTCAAAAGGCGTGTTATCGGCGCTTGCTTCTATTGGTATTTTCCCAAAAAATGATACAGAGTTATTTGATATTGTGGGCAAGGTCTCGCAATTACCTTTTATGTTTGCGGAACCAGAAATTTCGTTACAAAAAATATCCGGCGAGTTGAAACCGGAGTCATTTAATTTTTTTCTGTCAGGCTCATTTCATAAAGTGCTATCTCAAATAATTTTTCCGGCTGAATACAATTCGTTGCTTGAATATTATGGATCGAAAGGCGAATTGTTATCGAATATTACGCTTAAACTTGTTGTTGAATTAATTGCGGACTTAGGAATCGATTTATGTGAGCAAATTCTTGTACTTTGTGATAAACATGGAGGACGAAATTGTTATACAGATATTTTGACAAGATATTTTCAAGATGAGTTGATAAAAGTAAAAGAGCAATCACGTGAAATCAGTATTTATAATTTACGCGGAATGGAATTCAGATTTATTGCCAAAGGCGAATCTCAAATTCCGATTGCGTTATCTTCTATGTTTTCAAAATACATCAGAGAACTTCTAATGCAACGCTTCAACTTTTTCTGGCAAAAACAAATCCCAACCATAAAACCAACCGCCGGCTACCCCGAAGACGCAAAAAGATTCATGGCAGAAATCGAAAATAAATTAAAAGAATTAAAAACTGATAAAAATGAAATCTGGAGATTAAAATAATGTTTTAACGTAATTATTCAGTCGTTTGTTTTTTATCGGGTATATTCTATAGTAACAATTCATTAGTATTAATTTGTCATTGCGTCCTTGTCGTTTTATATTTTGATTTCGCCCTGCAAGGTAGGGAGTTCAAACGGGTTTTGATATTGTATTTTTATCTTTTAACCATTTGATTTTCAAGGAAATGTTTCTTTTTCCATGTACGTAAATTTTCCATAGTTACCCTTTGGAGACATATTTTATAGTTGATAGTTTCCTTTTCTACCGCTCCTACTTTAAAATCACTTTTGACGAGTGAATTTAATTTTTTTATTATTCGCGAGTTGTTTTTTTGAGTATTTTTTTAGTACAAATTTTTAGTTGTGCAATGCAATTTACCTTATCCCGGTATCAAATTCAGAAACTTGAATTAAAGTATACTGCTCGTACAATAAAATTGCGGAACTCAAGAGCGTAAAAGCCTGCTTTCCGATAGGTAAGCAGGCGATAGTAAAGGAAATTTAAGGAGTGAACAGTTTAAAGTGTGGTACCATAAATTACTAAATTTATTTTTGTAACAAGAAATCTTTTACACTTCGCAAGGTTGGAAATTGATCGAGAGTGAGATCGTTGCTTGGTTTTATGTCAAAATACTGTCCGATTTCGCCGAAAAGTTGGGCTTTCTTGATGCTGTCTATTCCAAGATCAGATTCCAAATCTACATCCAAATCTACTACTTCCGGCGGATAACCAGTTTGATCGATAACAAAATTAATCAAAAATGACTCAACCTCTGTTGCATCCATACCGCGTTTTGTTGATTCTACAAATGTTGCAGAATTATTTGTAACGTTATTTGTAACCGGTGTAATTTCAGGTTTACTAACGTGTGCTGGTTGTGATTGATTTTGCGCAACATTTATTGTCGAACTCGCATTGCCGAGTAGAAAATCTTTTACGCTTCTCAAGGTTGGAAATTGATCGATGGTGAGATCGCTGCTTGGTTTTATGTCAAAATATTGTCCGATTTCGCCGAAAAGTTGGGCTTTTTTGATGCTGTCAATGCCAAGGTCAGATTCCAAATCAACGTCCAAATCTACAACTTCCGGAGGATAACCTGTTTGATCAATAACAAAATCAATCAAAAATGATTCAATCTCTGTTGCATTCAAACCGCGTTTTGTTGATTCTGTAGGTGTTACGTGATTATTTGTAACGTTATTTATAACCGGTGCGATTTCAGGTTTGCTGATTTGTGCAGTTTGTGATTGATTTTGCGCAACATTTATTGTCGAACTCGAATTACCAAGTAGAAAATCTTTCACACTTCTCAATGTTGGAAATTGATCGAGAGTGAGATCGCCGTTTGGTTTTATGTCAAAGTATTGCCCGATTTCTCCGAAAAGTTGGGCTTTTTTGATGCTGTCAATGCCAAGGTCAGATTCCAAATCAACGTCCAAATCTACAACCTCCGGCGGATAACCCGTTTGATCAATAACAAAGTTAATCAAAAACGATTCAATCTCATCAGCAGAAATTTTCGATTTAGCATTTGTTTCTGTTGGAAGCTGAACGGCGGATTTTGTTTCGGTTTGAATATTGGATTTAATTTGCGGTTTTGTTTCAGGTTTAATTTCCGTTTGCGTTACCGGTTGAATTTTTGTAATGTTTATTGTGTTAGCAATCGGAGTCGGCATAATTGTAGGCGCAACATCCGTTTGTTTTTGATTTATACTTCTTAATGCGGCTTCTTTACGAAGACGTTCCCGACGGCGTTCTGTTGCGTCGAAATGAATAACTTGTTTCATTTTATTTACCTCATTAAATAATTTTTGTTGTGTTACTGTAGCGTTTTTTTCTGTTACAGTACTTATTGTTGAAATTGTTGTAATGGTTGGAATATTTGTTTCGATAATTTTTTTTGCGGATGTGCCGCGTTGGACAATGAAATGTTGAATTGAGTGATTTCTGCCGATAACATGAATAGCAATTCCGGCATGTTCGTTATTTATGCTTGTTTTCAGCGGGATTGCATTTTGTTGTTTTTGATCTTGTTGAACTTGATCTATAAATTTATTTTGCTTGACCGGCAATTTGTATTGATCAAGCGATTCAATTGCAGTCAATAAAGCTACAGCCGCCGAAGCTGACGGCATGTATCCGAATTGATCAATTCTTGTATCAACGGGACATTGCGGATAATAGCGTCTGACTTGTAAAACCGCCGAAGTTTCGTTTTCCAGCTTGCCCGCATGAACAACCTCAACCGCCACAACATCTGTTGAGCCAGCAACAGTTTTTGCGCCTTTGATAGCTGTTGATGCTTTCATAGCAGTTATTGAACTGTGCAAAATTCCGAATATCGGATCGCCGTCACGTTTTGCATCCGCCAATCGTTTGAGTAGAAACACAACACAACCCTCACTAGGTACAATTCCTGTACGATAATTACCAAGCGGTGTAATTTTTTCGGTTGGTTGTTCTAATTCGTTGTTGAGTTGCATGTCGCGAAAACGTTCCGGCGTAATATTTTGTTCGCCGCAAAGACAAAACATCATGTCAGTCGATTGGTCAAGCAACATATCCAAACAACAGTTGATCGCACTACCGACGGAGCGTTCATCTGCATCAATTGCAACGCCTCCACCCATTAAATTGTAGGACTTCGTGATTCGGGACGCAAGCGAACTTGCAGTGAAACTGCCGGTCTCGTCAATTAACGCCGGAAAACGTGAATATACGCGATTGCGAAATTCTTCACAAATACGTTTAATTGAATCTGCCGAAATTTTGCCGTCAACAAAATAATTTTCAATAAACGTTACAATGTCAGGTACTCGCAAATCCAACTCAAGTTGAGAAGCAAAATCACCGCCAAAAAACGTACCAACTATACAACCCGTTCGTTCTCGCGGAATCGGTTTAAGTTCGTTGCCTTCAGCGTCAATGTAACCTGCGTTTTGAAGTGATTGATCAACTGCGTCAAGAAACATAAATTGTAGCGGGCTTGCTTGTGCGAGTTGTTTCGGCGGTACTTTATGACGTTTCCAATCGTAATTGTAATTTTCAACTATTGCCGTGTCGGAAAATTGAATTCGCCAATCATCGCCGTTTTCAGATATGCTAGATTTCTCATACAAATCTTTGTTCCATCTATTTTTTGGAAGTGTAACCCTCACATCGTTACCGTCATTGAGTTTTGTTTTGAATTCGTTGTATGATTTTGCGCCGGGCAAAATCAGACCGGTGCCGATAATTGCGATGCTAGTTGATTCGTCATTTACAGATTGACCGCCGTAACTAAAAACTTTGTCCGCAATATAATCTTCAACAACTACATGAACATTGAGACCGCCGATTCCAAAAGAACTGACCGCAGCTCTTCGCGGAGTTACATTATCGCGACTCCAATCTATCGGTTCACTTGGCGGAAACACCGGAATCGAACTCCAGTCAACACTGCGATTCAACTCACTATCAGCAGAAACTATTGCTGGAATTGATTCGTATTCCATTTGTACAAGAATTTTAGCAAGCCCCGCAAGCCCGGAATTTTCAAGCGTATGACCAACATGACGTTTTATGCTGCCGATAGGAAGTGAATGTGGTATCCGAAATCGGTTAAGATTGGATTCGCGAAATACGGTTGTCAAAGATTCCAATTCGGTTGCATCGCCAAGATGAGTTGATGTCGCGTGGCATTCTATATATTGTAAACCTTCGAGTACTTTGGAGTCGGAATAAGCACGGCGAATTGATTCAATTTGACCTTCGCTTCGCGGCGCCCAAAGACTTTTGCCCTTGCCGTCACTTGAAATACCAACACCGCGAACTAACGCAAGAATAGAATTACCATCACGCAATGCATGAGGTAAACTTTTAAGAATAACAGTTACATAACCTTCGCCGATAATCAAACCATCAGCTTGTTCTGTAAACGGCGATGAACCGCTTGCAGAAAGTGAATGTGCAAGCGAAAACAAAATAGACGTATTCACATGAAAACACGACGCGCCGCCAACAATCGCAGTTGCAACCTCGCCGCGACGAATCGATTTAACCGCATGAGCAAATGCTTGAAGAGACGACGCACAAGATGAATTAAACACCATTGCCGGCCCATGTAAATGATACGCACGTGAAATATATTTCGCAATTGCGTTCGCAGACAATTCGGGATTATTGGAATTTGAACGCCGCGGCATTTTTTGGCGTACCATATTAATCAGTGTATTGATCAATTTATCTGCATCAATATTTTCCTGCTTAATTGAATCCATATCACGCAACAATTCAACAATTTCTGGTACAAGAATTCCGAAATTGTAATCTCCGCCTAATCCGCTTGGGGTTGCGTGACCGATATAAACACCGGCAGATTGATCGGCTAAATCCATTGGACAAATTCCAGCAGAATCAATTGCATCAACTACCGTACTCGCATACGCAACATGTGATTGATCGAGTTTGTTCACTTCATCAATTGAAAGAAACGGAAACGCATTCGCAATACGCGCCGTATCAATAACTGAATAATCAACAAGTCCGGCAAGATCACTGTACGCAAATCCAACAACTCCCTTACGCGAATCAAAAAGACGACTGCGATCAAATTGAGAATCAGGTACACGAACTATTCCCGAACCATCGGTACTAATCATTTTCCAAAGCGATTGCTTATCAGACGCACCAGGAAGTAAAAAACCCAATCCGACTATTGCAACCGGTGCTGTAAAAGTTGTATTCTTCATTTTAACGTTTCCTTAAATTGTTTTTTAATTGTTAATAAACTGTTCATACTTTAATTTTCTTTATCACCGCCTGTTTACTTATCGAAAAGCAGGCTTTTATGCTCTTGAGTCACGTAATTTATAGTACGAACAGTACACGCTCTTGAGTTACACAATTTATAGTACGAGCAGTATGTAATTATTTGTAATTATCACCAAAAATCAGATGTAAAAAATTTTTTAGTGTATTTATTCCGCTTTCAGTTGAGTTTTCTATATGAATTGCGCCGGAATTTAGCGCGTCGTTGAATGAAAATCTTTGGTTTATTATATGGTTGAAGGTATTTGAATTTATGTAAACGAGTGTTTTATTATCTGTCGGCAAACCGGCTTGATATTCTAATTTTTTATTTATTGTATCGTAAATTATAGTCCATGCACCGCCGCCGCGTCCGTTGACTTGCAATCCGAATGGTTCAAATGAAACGATTTTTTGTTGCAATAATTGTTCATTTTGGTTTTGGTTATTTTCGTCTGTTGTTTTTTTGTACAAATAATCGTGAATCCAATTTTCGGGCTTAAACGGTTGGGGTTTGGGCCATCCGAAACCTTTTTCCAACGCAAAAAGAGCCAGACGCAATAATACTTCAGGCGTTACTTCTGGACAAGGTAATTCCGACAATGCAATTTCGGTGTTGGTACGGTCAAAAACCGGATCGTCTCGCCAGTATGCTTTATAAACTTCCATTTGTTCGAGAAAAACATCGCCTAAAATGGATATACCTAATTCGTTTGAGTTGGCGTTACTTGATGTAGTTTGTTTTTTGTTACGATTATTCTGTTTTTTATTGTTATCATTATGGTACATTTGCAATGCTTTCTCGAAAACGTGTAATGTTGTCTTGCAAGTTGTAGGATTTTGGGGAGTCAAATGGTATGTTTTGCCGTGTTTTGCTGGGTTGTTCAATATGTGAACCAATGCGGCAGCAACCCAGTCAACCGGTACAAAATGTTTACGCTCCGTTCCTGTAAGTCCTAAAATCGAAAGAAGCGGAGAACCATCTATCGCCTCTGTGTCAACAAATGAATGTACAATTTTTAGTGGGGTGTAATAACCGTGAAATGTTGAAGTATAACCATTTTGTGAATCGCCGATAATTATGGCTGGTCTGTAAATTGTAAATGAGTTGAGAAATGATGCTGAACGTACTAATTTTTCAGATGCGACTTTTGATTTCTCATAATCGTTGCCAAAAATTTGACCAACATCAAGCTCAGATTCAAAACATTTATCTGTTCGTAAACCGCAGATATATGCAGTTGAAACGTGATGAAATTGTCGGATGCCGGTTTCGCGGCAAAAATCCAGAACGTTTTCGGTACCTTTTACGTTTGAGCGATACGGCTCATTTGTTTTTTCATCAACTTGAAATAATAGGCTGGCGGCATTGTGCAAAATTGTATTACAATGTTCTTTAACCCATGAGATTTCGGATTCACTGAACCCGAACATCGGTTCGGACAAATCGCCTTCTAATACAACCGGACGCGGCAACACGATTTTGTTATCGGATTCAAAACGTGCGAGAATATTTTCTATTCGTTGTATGCCTTTTTCAAACCGATTTGAACGTACTACCACAGCGCAAGCCCGGTCTGTAAGAAGTAAGTCCTTAAGCAAATAAGCGCCAAGTAATCCGGTTGTGCCGGTAATAAAAATATATTTATTGTTAGTCATGTTTTTTTGAATAATATCCAATCTACACAACTTGGGTTATTGTCCCAAGATTGTTTGAAAAATATACTGCCCGTACTATAAATTGCGCGACTCAAGAGCGTAAAAACTTGCTGTCCGATAGGTAAGCAAGCGGAAGTGAAGGAAATTTAACGTGTGAACAGTTTAATAATTTGATTATTGTTTATGCGTTTATGCGCCTCTGATTGCGGCGCCGCCGTCAATTGTTATTGTTTCGCCTTGAATCATGTCGCTTAGCGGTGAAGCGAGAAACAGGATTGTGTTGGCAACATCTTCAGGCAAGAGAATTCTTTCGCCGACTTGTGTGAAGATGATTTGGTCTTTGAATAATTTTTCTGCGTTTGGCAATCGTCTTGATGAATCGGTTGCAACTAATCCGGCGCGTACCACATTTATGTTTACGCCTTTGTCGCCGATTTCAAGTGTGAAATGTCTGACGAGACTTTCAAGTGCGGCTTTGGACGCGCCAACAAGTCCATACATTGGCAAACCTGCAATTGCGCCGTGGCTGGATATAGTTATAATTTTGCCGCGTGTTGGTTTGTTTTCCAAAAGCGGCATTGCCGACTGGACAAGATACATTAACGCCAAAACGTTTGTGTGAAATGCAGCGTCAAAATTTTTATTTGTCGCCGCAAGCAACGGTCGAAATCCGCCTGTTGCGGCGTTGCTTACTAAAATATTCAAACGTCCGATTTCATTTCTGATGAATTCAAACATCATCTCGACATCTTCTTTTTCGCTCACGTCGGCTTTAACTATCCATGCACGCCGTCCAAGCCGGACTATTTCATCTGCAACTTCTTCAGCTGCATTACGTGAGGTTACGTAATTGACAATTACATCTGCGCCAGCGTCAGCAAATCGAATTGCAGTTGCGCGACCAATTCCGCGTGAAGCACCGGTAACAAGTGCAATTTTATCCGTTAAATCAATGTTCATTTTTTTCTCCTTGTTCAAAAAATATAAAATATATATCAGATATAGTGAGCTTATAAACTAATCTGATAACAAAGTTACAAGTAATATTGGTAAGTTCTCAAAGTACGTTACGAAAATCAATTTTGCCTGCATTTTCTCCTTGCTACAAATACAATAATTATCGTTACAATAACACAACAACAAATAATCAATAGAGTTTTCCAAATTATTGAGTTTGTTATTTCGGCGGAATTATTGAGAGCGGCTGTAGAATTTTGGGCA
>JAITDV010000475.1 GCA_031282385.1 Planctomycetaceae bacterium
AGATATTACCGTTATCCCATCGTACTTTTTCTAAATATTTTGCATAGCATTTTTCACAGGTATCGTATCTACTTGGATAAATATTACCGCAAGAACATTTGCGATGCGTTGCCTGCGCCCTCAAAGCATCTTTGTAATTGTCAAAATACGTTTCAGGGTCATGCTCTGATTTTTTATACCAATAACCTGTCAACGTTTTTGTTTCCAGTTTAAGTTGGTCAGGGATCTGGTCATCATCTAATGAATAGATAATCTGATTCATTGTTTTTTCTAATGCAAAGGGACAGTAGGGACTAATGGGACAATTAAAAAGTAAAAATTGTTCTACTACAATGAATTGTGTTTTCTAAAAATTTCAATAAAATTAAATTGTTTTGTCAATTTCAATTTATGGAGAATCATTATGACCACAATAATATCTGCCGTAGAACAACTACAAATTGATGTTTTAGGCTTGTGTACCCGCAGGATCATCGCCGTCCGTAAAGACGGTAATACAATTCTGTCTGTCAAAGTTAGGGATAACGGAATTATCACTAAAAAAGACGTTATACAAGACATTCAGTCAGGCATAATTGAATATATCACCGCTAAAAATACTCCAGTGCGTGTTGTCGCCGATAAATATATTCGATCTGACGCAAACGATACAGAAGCGGATAATCTCGGTAGCCTGCCTTCGTTTTAACTCTCTTCCATATACTTTGATATGCCATCAAGATATTCACGGATCTTTTCATCGCTAACATCTCGCCGGAAATCGTCAGAAGAATCACCAAACGGCATATCAACAGATGTGCCAAGAATTAAATCCGTCAAAAACCCGAACGCCTCATAATTCAATTTAATATCAGGTTGTAAAATCGACGATGAGTAAAGCACCGTATTGGTTTTTTGTAATTCCAGCAAAAGACATAACAACAATTTTTCAGTATTGTTTAATTTTTGTGACCACTTTTCCAAAACCTGTTCGCGCTTTTCAAGCCACTCTTTACGCAATTCCCGATTTTGGTACACTTCCCACTCTCGCCATACCTTGTCTGCTTGGGCATCTAATTCTGCTTGAGAATCTAATTCTGTCATAAAAATAAAATGTAAAGTAATAGGTTATCTGAATGGTTTTAAGCAAGATGAATAAACCGGTTATCCTAATCAACAAATTTTTCAGTTTTGAATCCATCTTGTCTTCCTACATCTATATCTACATTAAGAAAAATTATTTAACAGGTATATTATTTCTTTGGGAGAATTAATGTATTCGCCGCTCTACGTGTATCTTTTTCACTTACGTCAGTATAGAAGGTTCGAGTAGAATCCACACATACGATTGTCAACCAACTCAATTTCTTGTCTTGTTACAATACCGGATCGAATACGAATCACATCCTTTTCAAGTTTGTTCAAGATACGTTGCGCCTCCTCCTTTATCTTTGTGTAAGTAGTTACCGTTTTCCTCTTACTGTACTCATCCTTAAACTGCACCGACCAATAAGGTGATTCCACACGAACAAAACCACTGTCCATAAGAACACCTGTACGCAACGAACCACCAATCCCCTTCCACATAACCAACTTTTTATAAACCTTAGCATTAACCGGAACAGGAATACGTTGTACATTTTTGTAAATTCTTGACATAATAGAAAACCCTATATCTGTTTTGATAAATACGGGTACTGAACAATATTTCCCCGTTTACAAAACAACTATAGAATTGTTTATTAAAGAAGTCAAAATAATTGTTTAATTATTTTTTGTAAAATCCACCAAAATTTTAACAGCGTCCTCAAAAGAAATATCAGGTACTGGTGAGTGGTTTATTCGTAATTCTCGTTCTGTTTTCTCACTATACGATACCGTCTCTGGAGCATTATTATGACATACCTGAAAATCTCCAATCTTGTATATCCCTAATTCAATAACAGCAGGTACTTCAATCTTTTCAATTGGCTTTAGGTTGAAGTTTCTAAGAATACGGCACATCGTTTTCATTTTGAGTGTTTCATAGTTGTAAACTGTGTAGTTTTGCAATATCCGCAATTTTTCTTTCAGATTAAATAAATCACTATAGGCACTACTGTACTGGAAAAGAATATTATCGAAAGCCTCTTTATCGCTTTGTGCCTTTGCTGTCTTTTTCAATGCATTTATTTTTGATTTAATTTTTCTTAAAGAACAGTAAAACTCACCTTGTACGCAAACACCTAACCGACCGCCATCAATCACATAATCATCGAGATCAGTAATTCCTTGAAGTATGTCAGGGCGTAACGGCACACGTTTTTTGAGGTGTGTTTCAACTGTTTTCGCGACATCAATACAAGCACAGATTTTCTTGTCTAAAATCGCTAAGCACTTGCCTAGAAGTTCAATATCGTATTCCATTTTATTTTAGGTTGGAAATATCTAAAAACATCAACGGCGGTCCAGCCAATGGCGATCCAACCCGTAAGTATGCTCATACCATTGTTCAAGTTCGCACTCTCGCTCTTCTTCCAAAGCCAACTCATAATCAAGTTGATCGTAGT
>JAITDV010000622.1 GCA_031282385.1 Planctomycetaceae bacterium
AACAAAAATTCCGGTCCGCAATCCATAAATCATTAGGTTGCACTAATTCCAATAATCGCGGAAACAAGGAACGTTCCTGCGCATGACCATCTTCACTCAAAATTGTTTCCGTGATCAGTTGGCATTCCGGTTCATAAAACATAAGGACATAAGGGCGTGTTGGTGGGGAATTTTGGGCTACTAATGGCAATTTGACAAATAAGAGTTGTTTACTTTAATATTGTGTTGTTTGTGTTGTTTTTGGGACTGCAGGAATGGCACGGCTGGATAGTTATTCTAAATTTAGCGTGAAAAGTATAACGTAAATGGAATTACTATTTTATCAAGCTCGGATTGGAAGTGCTTGGGGGGATTGTCAAGTGTATGAGTGATGTGTACAATCTGCCTAAATTTGGTCGGGAGTTGAATGACAGGAAGTTGGCGAGATTTTTTTGATGAAAAGTTGTCAAAAAGCTGTCAATGAGCGTCTCACAATTACTTTCATTTAACCGCTGAAGTACTGTTCGTACAATAATTGCGCGACTCAAGATCGCAAAAGTCTGCTTTACAATTTAGGTAATCAGGCAGTGGTAAATGACATTTAAAGTGTGAACAGTTTATTAAACTTTATGCACACCCGAATTCTGTAATCCCTTACTTAACCTCCTTACATAATTCCGTTCAATCGTGTTCGATGAAACCGATATGCTCCGGCGCGGACTGGAGTACATGAAAAAAAAAGAATACGAACAAGCATTAGGCATGTTCGATTCCGCGATCAAAGTCAACCCGCAATATATAGAAGCATTCTATTCGCGAGGCAACGCTTATGAAGCATTGGGACGATTTGAGCAAGCGATCGAAAGCTATAAAGAAGTTCTGAAATTTGCCCCCAAAGAAGCAGTGCCGTATTTCAATATTGCTTGTGTTCTCCGAAAAAGCGGCGAAAACGAACACGCAATCTCCGAATTTTCACGAGCAATAGAATTGAAACCAGATTATGGTAAGGCATTTTTTAATCGCGGACTTGTTAAATTTTCTATCGGGCAAATTGATGACGCAATTGAAGATTACACACGAGCAATAGAATCTTCGCCCCAAGACCCTGATCCGCTTGTTGCACGCGGATTGATTTACTTTCTGAATAAAGATTACGATCAGGCAATGAAAGACTATGACAAAGCAATCGAAGTCAATCCAAACCATTACAGAGCACACGGGAATCGCGGTAACGTTCTCGAAGCAATGGAACGTAACGAAGAAGCTGTTACCGAATACACACAAGTTATAAAACTATTTCCAAATGATTACAAAGCATATATGAATCGCGGGTTGGTTTATCTGAAACTCAATTTTTATGAATTGGCATTAGCAGATTATACACGCGCTATTGAACTCAATCCGCGATACGCCAAATCTTACAGCAGTCGCGGTATGGTTTACGTTCATCTTAAACGTTACCATTCCGCAATAAACGATTTTGACGAAGCGATACGTCTTGCGCCTAATGATGTTGATACGTATATTAGCCGCGGTCATGCCAAAGTTGCCAGCGGCGATCAGATCGGTGCGCTTGAAGATTTTACAATGATACTAAAAACTTATCCCGACAACACAAAAATCTGGTTAAACCGCGCAACAATTTACGCAAAATTAGGTAACTCAAGCGAAGCTGTTTCAGACTACTCACAAGCAATAAACCGCGCAAAAAATAATGATAAAGACGTCGTATTGGCTCTGTGTTCACGCGGAGTTTTGTTGAGTAAAATCGAAAAAATTGATGATGCAATTGCAGATTACGAAAAAGTGTTGGAAATTGAATCGGACAATTTAATTGCACATTTGAATCTGGGAATTTTATTGAGAGTACAAGGAAAATTTAGACCCGCTATTCAACACTTAACACGAGTGATAGAACTGAATCCTAGTAATGTTGCCGCTTATCAACATCGCGCTGTTACTTACGGTATGATCGGTAACAAAGAAAAAGCTGAAGCTGACGTCGAAAAAGTAAAGGAATTTAATACTACGCACGACATAATTTAACGTTTTGACCATTGCACGAATTGTTTACCACTTTATTTTCGTCAAGTCTGTGCAGACTGGTAAAGTTTTAGATATAAACAATTCAAAAATTTTAATAAAACCAAAAAAATGAAAACAAAAAAACTTTCAGTAACACTAACCGCAACTCTCACATTTATCGTTTCAATAATTACAATAGTTAGTCTCAATGGACTTCTAATTGGAGACGAATCGAAACCGCAAGAGTTTCTACTTTGGAACGGCGCCGTACCGGAAGGCGATAAAATAAGAGAAAATGATAAACCTAAAATAGCACTTTTTACGCCGAAAAAACCCAATGGTACAGCAGTTGTAATTTGTCCAGGAGGCTCTTACAGCAACTTAGCGTGGGATTGGGAAGGTGTAAATGCGGCAAAATGGTTTAATTCAAAAGGCGTAACCGCGGCAGTTCTTGCTTACCGCCATTCACGTCGAGGCGGCGGTCATCCGCGACCGCTAATTGACGCGCAACGAGCCTTGCGATACTTACGTTTCAACGCAAATAAGTTAGGAATTAAACCGGATAAAATCGGAATAGTCGGGTTTTCAGCCGGCGGTCATCTTGCTTCAGCTACCGGTACGCATTTTGAGGATCATGCTAAACCGGTTGATGAAATTGATAAAGTGAGTTCACGACCTGATTTTATGATTTTAATTTATCCGGTTATTTCATTTGATGAAAAAATAACACACCACGGATCAAGACGAAATCTTGTCGGAAATAATCCATCCGCAGAAATTGTTAAATTTTATTCAAGTGAAAAACAAGTTACCGAAAAAACACCGCGAACTTTTATTGTCTTCACAAACGAAGATCAATTAGTAAATCCTGAAAACGGTATAGAGTTCTATCTTGCTCTTAGAAAAAATAAAGTACCTGTAGAAATTCACGTCTTTCAAAAAGGCAGACACGGGATAGGATTAGGATTCAAAGATCAATGTAACGAATGGACAAACCTTTGTGAAATATGGTTACAAGGGAACGAATTATTACCTGCACCGCCCAAATAAAAATTTTGATAACTATTCAGAGATTGTTTTTTGTAGTATTTAATACTTCCGTCCCGTTAAATCAAAATTGTTACCAAACTATATATATTACTACTGGGGGCGGATTTTAAACTGTTCACGCTTTAATTTCCTTTATATTTGCCTGCTTACCTATATCGAAAAGCAGGCTTTTACATTCTTGAGTTCCGCAATTTATAGTACGAACAGTATATTTTGTTTTTATGCTGATAAGTTGTTCCTAATTGGGCGAAAAATAAATTTCATCACATCCAAATAGTTATTAAATTATAATAATCTTTTATTTTATGCAGTTTTCGCGAGAAGAAATTCCCAAAGGGAAATGTGTTTGTGATTATTGTTCGGGTAAATGTTGCCGATATTTTGCGCTTCCGATAGACACGCCGGAGTCATGGCATGATTATGAGAATATACGTTGGTACTTGTTACATGATCGGGCAACAGTATTTGTTGACGACGGCACGTGGTATTTGTTGGTTCATACAAAATGCCGGTTTCTCAATAACACAACAAATATGTGCGAACAATATGAAACACGTCCCAAAATTTGCCGTGACTATAGTAACAAAAAATGCGAATACGAAGATTACTATGTTTATGATCAATATTTTGAAGTTGCGGATCAAGTTGAAGAATACGCGGAAGCTGTGTTAGGTAAAAGAAAAAAAGGTAAATCGTAAATATCGAGATTCATAACTAATAGACCTTTTCGCTAACCTGTAGGAGACCACCCCTGAACCCTCCGTAATTCCCCTCACTCGGAGGCGTATTCTTATTCCCCTCCTTCGGAGGGGTTAGGGGTGGTCTCGGAGGAGTTAAAGGCGATTTTTCGTTGTGTTTTTTTTGTTGCGTTGATGTATTTTTAGGTTAGAGAAAAGGTCTAATCAGAGAATCGTTTTTTTAATTTACACGCAACAGTTGGACAGGCGGAAAAACAACAAAATGTACTAACCGTCTTGTTAATGTTTTTTTCTATAATTCTTTTCTAACTGTTTGTTATAAATTTTCAAGCGGTCTAATACAAGAAAACTAAATTATTATGTGAGATACAGTTACAATTATTAAACTGGATTTAATCAGGCTTGAATTAGACTTGCGGCGTATTGCGGGTTCTGGTTTATTATTCCCAATGCTTTTATTCCTGCGCCGAGTAATATTTGGTTACGGGCAAGTTCAGATGCGGCAACTGCAAAATCCGCGTCACTGATTTGCGACAACGCACCCGTCAATTGTAAGATGGAATTTTCTAAAGCAGCGATATTGGAGTCAAGCGTATATTTTTGAGTTGTTCCGAGTTCACCTCGTTTGGTTGCGATTTGTAGAATGGCTGCATCGATGATATTTGACGCAAGAGAAGGATTCACCGCGAGTTCTGCTTTGTTACCGCTTGCAAGATCGCTTAAATTTCCATTTGGATTACCGACATTGTTTGTAAGAACACTTTCAATTGTTTCTGTAACTTGTTGACCGGATACAACCTGTGTTCCAAGTTGAAAAGTTGCGCCGCCGTTTTGACTTGACAAATTGCCGTCAAGTAATGATGTACCGAGCCAATTTGTTGTTCCGGCAATACGGTTGATTGAATTTAGAATTTGGTTGACTTGTGTTTGATTAGCGGCGATCATTTCGGGCGACATAACACCGCTATTGGCGGCTTCGATTGCAAGACCTTTAGCGTCATTCAGTAAAGTGTTTATTTCGCCCAAACCGCTTTCTGCAACTTTAAGCATTGCCGTAGCCATCCGCGTATTTTTTTTAGCCGCGTTGGAAGCTACAATTTCTGATCGCAAAAGCTCTTGCGCAATTAGTCCCGCTGGG
This sequence comes from Planctomycetaceae bacterium, assembly GCA_031282385.1. GTDB lineage: Bacteria > Planctomycetota > Planctomycetia > Pirellulales > Thermoguttaceae > WRKP01. Next base: position 4,891 of record JAITDV010000622.1, read on the forward strand.
TCGTCTTTGGCTGAATTAATACGTAAACCTGTAGAAAGCTGCGTCAAAGTATTCTTGAGAGCAGATTGTGTTTGTTGAACTTGCTGCGTAGCTTGTAGGCTGTTTGCAATTGAATTGATAGAAAGAATTGGCATCGGATATACCTCCGTATTTATTTTTTGTTATTGTTACTAAATTCATAAAATTTCGGAAATTAGCATTACACGTTTCCGAACAGAATCAAAAATAATTCTCACAATTTTAACAACCAGTCAAATAAATTCAAGCGGGAATCTCAAAAATTCACTCAAAATTTTTTGGGCTTCAACAACCTGCCAAGCAGAAAATAAAGTTGTTTGACCGAATAATTTTGCTTATTGTTCACACTCAATATTTTTTGCGTCAATCCCGCCGTGAAGGTAAAAAAATTATCAAAACAACACATCTCAATATCACCGGCTGAGGTGAAAAAACTTGTGAAGCCTTCGCTGCCGTGTTGAAAAATAATTTATTGCCGCAACTTGCCGCGAACCTCGCCCAACCAGCACGCCACCAACATCCCGCAACCGCCGCAACCGCCACCGATTTATTTAGTTGTCCCTGAAAAAGTCATTTGGTGCTATAAATTCTGGGCTTATCTGGTTGCAATTTAGAGTTATAATTTGCAATATAGTTATTGTTTTATCCGAGATTTTCCTTTAAACCTTGCAAATATTAGACCTT
>JAITDV010000016.1 GCA_031282385.1 Planctomycetaceae bacterium
CGAATCGCAATAGCTGCTGTTACTTGACTGCGAATCTGACGGTACTTCAATTCAAGTTTCTGAATTTGATGCCGAGATAAGGTAAATTGCATTACACAACTAAAAATTTGTACTAAAAAAAAAAGATACTCAAAAAAACAACCCGCAAATAATAAAAAAATTAATTTCACTCGTCAAGAGGGATTTTAAAGTAGGAGCGGCATCTCAATTACAATACAAAAAACAATCCACTGAATAGATACGTTTAATTATGTTGTTACAAGTCGGATTTCAGGAATCCAGCAACTGAATAGTGTTACAAAATAACCATGATATTTAACGGGATGCCGTGAAATATCATAGAACAGTATATCGAACACTGTGGTTTTGTATCTGTTTTTTATTTGATTTATTTTGTTCAACTTGTTGTTTTATTGTTGGCATAGATATTGCAAATCTTGTTCAATGTCGCCATCAGGCGTAACTACAGTTATGTAACTATTCAGCGCAATTAAAAAATCGGTGCAACCAAATTAGCAACGTGATACCATATACTGTTCGTACAATAAATTGCGGGACTAAGAGCGTAAAGCCTGCTTTCCAATAGCTAAGCAGGCGGTGATAAACGAAATTTAATGTATGGACAGTTTAAAAGCCTGCTTCCGATAGGTAAGCAGGTGAAGGTAAAGAAAGTTTAAATCGCGAATAGTTTAACAGATTTAACTCAAAAAAAGGAGAAATAAAATGAACCGAAAAATTTTTACTGCATTTTTTGTAACAATAATTACATTGGTTACTGTTACAGTCAATGCTAAAGACTACGAACTGTTGAATGTTTCTTACGATCCGACTCGTGAGCTTTACGAACAGTTTAATAAGTCATTTGCTAAACAATACAAAGCCCAAACCGGTGATAACATCAAAGTTAAACAATCACACGGCGGCAGTGGAAAACAAGCACGTGCTGTATTTGAAGGACTTGAAGCGGATGTAGTAACTCTTGCTCTTGCGTTTGATATTGATAATATCGTCGAAAAGGGCAAATTGTTGTCTGTTGATTGGCAAAAGAAACTTCCTGATAACAGTACTCCATATACTTCAACAGTTGTGTTTCTTGTCCGCAAAGGCAATCCGAAAAATATCAAAACTTGGGATGATTTGATTAAACCTGGAGTTGAAGTGATTGCTGCGCATCCGAAGACTTCTGGGGTTGCGCGTTGGAGTTATCTTGCAGGTTGGGGATATATTCTTCAAAAAGAACTTGGAGACCTTAAAAAATTACATGATCCGGCTTATGCAAAAGAAGTAGAAGCAGCACAAAAGAAAGCGCAAGAATTTACCGCCGAACTTTATAAACATGTTCCTGTACTTGACTCCGGTGCACGCGGCTCAACTCAAACATTCGTTCAACGCGAAATCGGAGATGTATTGCTTAACTGGGAAAATGAAGCTTTCCTTGCAATAAGAGAATACGGTAAGAATAAGTATGAGATAGTTGTTCCGCCTGTAAGTATTCTTGCGGAACCTCCGGTAGCGGTTGTTGATAAAGTTGTTGATAGACGCGGTACACGCAAAGTTGCTGAAGCATATCTCAATTATCTCTACTCCGCAGAAGGTCAGGAAATTGCCGCAAAAAATTTCTATCGTCCGCGCAATAAAACGATTTTACAAAAATACTCTAACAACTTCGCCGATGTTAAACTGTTCACTATTGACGATGTATTTGGAGGTTGGAAAAAAGCGCAAACAAAGCATTTTGCAGACGGCGGAATTTTTGATCAAATAAATGTACGAAAATAATTAAAACGTACTTTTCAAACTGTTCACACTTTAAATTGCCTTTACCGCCGCCTGCTTACAGGCTTTTACGCTCTTGAGTCACGCAATTTATTGTACGAGTAGTATAATATTACACCTCTGTGTTTTGTGTCTTTTGCAGATTTTATTTTCAAAATTTTTTAACGCAAAAGGCACAAAATTTTTTGGGTATTAATTTTTTGAATTAATTCTAGGTAGGCAACTATTCCGACAAAATGTAACCTACCTAATTAAACTTCGACGAGGTTAGAGTATTTACAATTTTTTATCAGATGAGAAAGCAAAGACATCATAACGTATTGCCTGGTTTTGGGCTGACATTTGGATTTACGACGGTTTATATTAGTTTACTTGTGTTGTTGCCGCTTTCGTTGTTAATATTGCGAACAACATCGTTGACATGGTCGGAGTTTATTAAAATAGTTACGGCGCCTCAAGTGGTTGCTTCTTACAGGTTGACGCTTGGAGCGTCGTTTCTTGCGGCGTTGATTAATGTGGTGTTTGGTTTTATTGTCGCGTGGTCATTAGTCCGTTACAAATTTCCATTCCGTCGTTTTCTCGATGCGATAGTGGATTTACCGTTTGCGATGCCTACAGCGGTTTCGGGAATTGCGTTGACGGCAGTTTGTGCGCCCAATGGTTGGATCGGCGGTATTACGTCTTCGTTTGGGGTCAAGATCGCATACACTCAACTTGGCGTACTTGTCGCGTTGACTTTTATTGGTTTGCCATTTGTCGTAAGAACATTGCAACCGACATTAGAAGATATTGACAAAGAAATCGAAGAAGCCGCCGAATCGCTCGGCGCAACAAAATTTCAAATATTCACACGAATAATTATTCCTTCACTGTTACCTTCACTTGCAACAGGTTTCACCCTTGCATTTGCTAGAGCAATCGGCGAATACGGCTCCGTGGTATTTATTTCAGGAAATATTTCTTACAAAACAGAAATTACGCCTTTGCTGATAGTTGCCAAACTCGAAGCATTCGATTACGCAGGAGCAACTGCTATTTCCGTTGTGCTGTTATTTGCCTCATTTCTCCTGATGTTAATAATAAATTCGTTACAATTTTACGGACAAAAATTCAGGTAACATGACAATATATTGCTCGTACAATAAATTGCCTGACTCAAGAGCGCAAGAATCTGCTTTCCGAGGAATAAGCAGGCGAAGGTAAAGGAAAATTCAAATGTGAACAGTTTAAAACTTCCTTATTTTATCCGCGAATTTTCACAAATTAAACACAAAAAACTTGTTATAAATTAATGAAAATTTTTTATTATGAAAAATAAATTAATACCTGCAATTTTAATATTGCTTACATTTTTTTATCTTGGTTTGTTTCTTCTTTTGCCGCTTGGTGCAATATTTGTGGAGGCATTTCGCAAGGGTTTTGAGGTATATGTGAATAGTTTCATGGATGAACATGCGTGGTCGGCGATTAGGTTGACGTTATTAACGGCAGGTATTGCGGTGCCGTTGAATATGTTTTTTGGTGTAGCGGCGGCTTGGTGTATAACGAAGTTTGAGTTTCGCGGCAAGGGTATTTTGATTACGTTGATAGATTTACCGTTTGCGGTTTCGCCGGTAATTGCGGGTTTAATATTTGTTTTGATATTTGGTCAACAAACGTCATTTGGTGCGTGGTTGTTGTCTCATAATATCAAAGTGATATTTGCGGTACCGGGTCTCGTTCTTGCGACGGTATTTGTAACGTTTCCTTTTGTTGCCCGCGAACTTATTCCGCTTATGCAGGAACAAGGCAAAATAGAAGAAGAAGCGGCGGTATCACTTGGTGCCGGCGGTTGGGATATTTTTTGGCGAATTACGTTGCCGAATATAAAGTGGGGTTTATTGTACGGCGTAATTCTTTGCAATGCACGTGCGATGGGCGAATTTGGAGCGGTTAGTGTTGTTTCAGGTCATATTCGCGGCGAAACGAATACAATTCCGCTCTACATTCAAACAGTTTACGACGGTTATTCTGCCGGTTCATCGGCGTTTGCAATGGCGACATTGCTTGCTGCGCTTGCATTGGTTACGTTGGTAGTGAAAAGTATTATAGAATGGAAGGTGAAACATCGTGAGTGTTGAAGTTAGAAATATAACTAAGCGATTTGGTAATTTTACGGCACTTGAAAATATAAATATGTTAGTGCCGGATGGTGATCTTGTTGCGTTGCTCGGTCCGTCCGGTTCGGGCAAGACAACATTGTTACGGATAATTGCGGGTCTCGAAAGTTTTGAACCTGTTGACGGCGCCGATATTTTATTCAAAGGCACAAGTGTTGTCGGCAACCGGATCGCGGAACGCAGAGTTGGTTTTGTTTTTCAACATTATGCGCTTTTCCGGCATCATACAGTTTACGGCAACATTGCATTCGGATTAAAAGTACGACACGGAAAAAACAGAATGCCGCGTAAAGAAATTCGGGAACGAGTGATGAATTTGATTCATCTTGTTCAACTTGACGGGTTGGAATCGCGTTATCCTGATCAACTTTCAGGCGGTCAACGTCAACGAGTTGCGTTAGCGCGTGCGTTGGCAATAGAGCCGCGTTTTTTATTGTTGGATGAGCCGTTTGGCGCGCTTGACGCAAGAGTACGGCAAAACTTGCGGCGATGGTTAAGGCGTATGCACGATGAGATAAAATTGACAAGTATTTTTGTAACTCATGATCAAGAGGAAGCATTGGAGTTGGCGGATCGTGTTGTTGTTATGAACAAAGGGCATGTTGAGCAAGAAGGAACGCCGACAGAAGTTTTCCATAATCCAAAAAATGCGTTTGTAATGGATTTCCTTGGCAACGTAAATTTATTTCACGGACGAATTGAGTCAGGGCGAATTTTATTTGACCAAACCGAGATTGTTACGAATGACAATAACCAAACAAGATTTTTTGTACGTCCGCATGAAATAGAACTGTTGCCTGAAAATATTGACAACGCTGGTTTACCTGCAAAAATCAGCCGTGTTCAACTTGCAGGTTCAATTGCAAAAATTGAATTGACGGACAACAACAATAAAGAAATTTTTGTTGAAATGTCGCACGATAAATATTCAGTGTATAAATTTCAAAACGGCGATTCCGTTTTCGTCTTGCCAAAAAATTCAATCGTGTTTCCAGAAGACTACAGCATTTAATTTGTGGAATGCAAATATCCGTATACCGCTACTACTTTACACTGATCGTACTATAAATTGCACGACACAAGAATGTAAAAGTCTGTTTTACGATACCTAATCAGGCGGTGGTAAATGAGAATTAAAGAGTGAACAGTTTATAAATCGCAATTGCGGAAAGGTGAAACAAAAATACACAAAAAAACTTTAACACACATTTTTCGGAGACGTCTAATTTGGGATTGTATCTTTTGGCAAGATTAGTTACAATTCAGCGCCATATTATTTGATGTTGTATAAAGTTACAAAAAATAGAATTTCTGTAACAACAAATAGTGCTTGGTTGATTTTCAAAAAATTATAGTGTAATATTTTTTGCAACGTTTATTTTATCTGCTAACAAAAAATGGTGTATCTAGTTGTCCCTGAAAAAGTCTTTTTGTTGTTTTAATGGTATCCAACTTGTTTGCGGCGAGTTCGTTTGAGCATCTGAATGGGTACTCCTTGTCAATTAATTTTGATAATAGACCTTTTCGTTAACCTG
>JAITDV010000022.1 GCA_031282385.1 Planctomycetaceae bacterium
AGGGAACTTCTAAAAACTCATTTTGTCCACGAATTTTCACGAAAGATCACGAATTAAATAATTTGTGCAAATTTGTGTCAATTCTTGGATAAAATAAATTTATTGTCTAAACTTGTCAATCCTGAAAATTTTGATAAATCTGTAAAAGGTAGGTATTTAGAAGTTGACATAATTGCTCTTGTGCAACTTCAGCATTATTGTTATTATCCGCTAAGTGTTTTTTATTTTTAATCAAAATATTCCTTATGTATTCCCCCGAAGTTACCAAAACCCTTGACCAAAGTGATTGCAAATCCGAAAAGTTTTTTGTAGTTAGTTGTCCTTGAAAAAGTCATTTATTACTATAAATTCTGGGCTTATCTGGTTGCAATTTAGAGTTATAATTTGCAAGGTAGTTATAGTTTTATCCGTGATTTTCCTTAAAACCTTGCAATTATTGTCCAAATTAATTGACAAGGAGTCCCCGTTCAGATGCTCAAACGAACTCGCCGTGAACAAGTTGGCTACCATTAAAACAACAGAAAGACTTTTTCAGGGACAACTAGTTACGAAGGAGACATTTTTTACAATGCTTGCTATTATCCAAGTTGCCTAATCCAAACGTCATCAGTTTGGCGGACGTTCTTGGTATAGTTGGAATAGTTGGAGAAAAGGTCTAATATGTTTTTGGTATTTACAAATGCGGGTTTTTATGGTAGTTTGGCGACGATTCGAAAGAGATGTTTTGAAATGAACTTTTATGAAATAGTATTTGCCTTAATATTTACAAGGTAAAATATTATTCTGTGAAAACCGGTTTAAGCCGATTTTAAGTACTTGTCCAAGTGGATAAATTTTTGATATTACTTGAGGTATTGCTTCAAGTTAAACTTAACAATTACAAACTAAAAAATGAAACGAATTTTTGATTTAATTTCTTTGTGTCGATTTGGAAAGTTGCGTATTTTTGTTGCGCTAATTCCGTTTATGTCTGGTCGAGTTGTCGGGCGTAGTAAATTTATGTTGTCCGAATACGGCAATATCGGATGTATATTTTGTCTTGTGCTGATGTTGTTGATTTGCGCTTCTTGCAATTTCAGCTCTACAAAAGAAGACACTCCTGCCCCAACAACCGGCGGCAGTTCTCAATCCTCTGGAATTGCCGATCCGATAAATTCACCTGAAGTTAAAGCGGAGTTGCAAAAGGCTATTGATGAATTTCGTAAAACGAATATTAACGGAGCTAAAGAAATTCTCACCAATCTCTACAAACAACATCCCGAGCTTCCGCCGCCTGGAATTATATTGTCTCAAATTTTTGCGCAAACTAAAAACGGAAATATTGTCAAGCCGGTTCTTGATATGACAACAAATGAAACGCCAAACGATCCTGAAGCTTATATTTTGCTCGGTGAAATTGCGTTGCAAGAACGAGAGTTGACAGCCGCTGAATTGCTTTTGAAAGAAGGCGAATTGAAATTGGCGAGTTATTCGGCTAATTCTGGACGAAAAAAGAATTTATTCAGTTCGTTGTTACGGATTCAATCGTTGTTGGCGGAGATACGCGGAAGATGGGAATTGTGTGAACAATTGGCGGATAAACGAATTAAACACGATGGTGAATCGGCGGTTTTGTTGCGTCAAAAAGGTATTGCTCTTTTCCAACAAAAAAAAGATTCCGACGCTGCAAATCTTTTTGCCCGTGCTGATAAAATTGCGCCAACCGATTCGAAACAAAATAACTCCGAACAAGGTCTGCCGACTGAAGCGATGTTGTCGCGTTTGTATGCGGCTCGCGGCGAAAACGAAAAGGCACAAAAGTTTCTTGCAGACGCTCTCTCAAAACATCCGAATTCAAAAGAAGTAATTCTGTTGTCAATACAATCTCGCTTAAACGAAGATAAACCGGAAGAAGCCAAAATTTTGGCAGATAAACTTGCTAAAGATTTTCCTGATTTTGAAGCTGCAACAAGAATTCGTGCAACAATTGCGCTTTATCTGAACGACTATTTGACGGCGGAGAAATTGTTTCAAGAGTTGATAGTTATGACGCCGTCAGATGAACAAGCGGTAAACGGTTTAGCGTTGGCGTTATGCGAACAAAAAGACCCAAAAAAATTACAACGAGCAATTGATTACGCACGCGATATTGTAAACAAAAATCAACAAAACGCTGAATATTGGAGTACGCTTGGTTGGATTTTTTTCAACGCAAATCAGATTGAAGCTGCGAAACAAGCTCTTCAACGTTCAGTAGTTTCAGGTCAAATCAGCTCAGCAACAGCTTACTATCGTGCCAACTTGGAAAAACAAGCTGGAAATAAAGAAGAAGCCAAACGCCTTTTAGAAGCCGCATTAAAAAATAACTCGCCTTTTGCCAAACGCAGAGATGCCGTAAAATTGTTAAAAGAACTGTAAATGTCAATGAAATATTTATAGAGTTATTGTTTTAGTTGCAATATTATAAACTGTTCACACATTGGTTTTCGTTTACCACCGCCTGCTTACCTATCGGAAAGCAGGCTTTTACGATCTTGAATCACGCAATTTATAGTACGAACAGTATAGAGTACGAACAGTATAGAGTTATGTTTTGGCAATTATATTTAGCCATTCTGTTAACCAACCTGCGGCGTCTTTTTGGTTGATTTTAGTTGTGTCGTATTGAACAAAAAAACCTAATTGACCGGCATACGTATTTGTTGTAACGGAAATTGGAGTGCCGCGTCTGTACGGCGCCGCTGAATAGAAATCTAACAACGTCATCTCACCAATACACACCCGACCAAACTCATCACGTGGAAATTCTGTTGAAAAAAATAACTCCAAACGATTCATACTCGAAAGAATTGCACTCGCAAGACAATGACTGCTTTTGATAAATTTATTCAGAAAAAATGGAACCCGCATAAAAAACGATAAACCGTCAAGAAAAGTTTTGCCAACATTGTAATCCTTAATATAACGTAATTCTTCCGACATCTTTTTGCAAAAATCCATATCTCCCTTGCAATCCATAAACCGCCGCGTCGGAAACGAATAACTAATTACGTTGCAAGCCGGAATCTCCGCAGCTACTAAACCTCGCATATTGTTGACAAGACCGATACGTAACAACTCATCACCTTGAATCTCTTTTATATTACCGTTTGCAGTTGCAAAAGACAGAAATTTTGAATTCGCCAGCGAAACAAATAAACTGGATAAGAGTATATCGCCAATCGTAAACTTACATGCTTTTGTATTCGTGATAATTCGCGATGTTAAATTTCGGTTTAAACGTACAAAAATGAATCCCGACTTGTCCCAACGCCGTAACTCAAATTGTATTTGTTCGCCGGCAATATCAAAATTGCGTCTCTCATAAGATTGTCTTGTTGCCGGCAACTCCGGCGTTTCTAATACTGATTTTGAAACAGGCAAAAGCGGACGCCGCCAAAACCAACGTATTATCTCAACAATCATAAATTTAAACGTACCAAATAATGTAAGCCGCTTCGACGTCGGCGCAAGTTTATACTTCAACCTGTTAATAAGATTTGCAATATTGTATTGTTTGGGAATAATATTTTGTCCTGTATTTTTAAGATAACATTGAAAAAGAGAATTAAGAAATTGAAAATGACCAATTCCGTCTGCTACACAATGATGAAACAAAAAATGAAATACACACGAATTCCCACGAACAACTACCGCAAAACATAATCCTGTCGATTGCGTAATATCAATATGTTGTTTGTCCCAAGGAAAAACATCTTCGGTATTCGCATCAAGCCAAATAATTCCTTGCGGCTTACCAATCTTATGCCAACATCGGTCTTGAGCAGATATTGTTGAACAAAAGAGCGGATGCAATTCGCACGTTTCAAAATAAGCATTCTCCATCGCTACACGATCAATCTTGCCTTCAATAAAAAATGAAAGCGGTAACGTCATCGAGTTACCGGAACAATCATCAAGAAACATGTAATACTCAAACGCCGAAAGTGGTAACTTAAACGCCGTACCGCAATTTTCGGTTAATCGGTTATTTTCATCCTGCATATTTTTTATTTAGAAAATTTGTAAATGTTCAATTGTTGACATTTAAATCTTATTAAACTGTTCACACTTTAATTTTCGTTTACCGCCGCCTGTTTACCTGTCTGAAATCAGTCTTTTACGCTTTGGCGTCACGCAGTTTATAGTACGAACAGTATAACTAATTTTTCACACGTTATACAACTATACCGATAAGATTGTTACCATCTGTTTCAAGTATTTCGCAATTAACCAAACTGCCCGGTTCGAGTTTACCATTATTCGTAACATAAACTACCGGATCAATATCCGGCGCATCCGCATAAGTTCGACCAATATATAATTCCGGCTCAACATACCCCGAATCATCAACAAAATTACTGTCAATCTGCACACGTATAATATTATTTTTTTGTCGTTTTCCCCAAGCAATTGCGTGTTTATTGCAGGTGTTGGTAAGTTGGTTAAAGCGGCGCTCAATTGTTACTCGTGGAATTTGATCTTGAAATTTTGCGGCAGGTGTTTTCGGCTCGGCAGAAAATGCAAAAACTCCGGCACGCTCAAATTTCCACTTGTCCACAAACCTAACCAACTCATCAAAAATCGCGTCCGTCTCTCCAGGGAAACCGACAATCAATGAAGTTCGTAATACAAGTTGATCAATTTTGTTACGTAAATTATCAAGCAACCGTTCCGTCTCATTCCGTGTTACATTTCGATTCATTCGTTTTAATATTACGTCGTTAATATGCTGTAGCGGAATGTCAATATAAGGTAACAACTTTTCACTCCGCGCAAAAAGCGTTATTAATTCATCCTCAAAAAAAACCGGATACGCATACATCAACCTAATCCAACGAATATCGTCAATCTCCTCAATCCGCCGCAATAACCCTGCAAGCGAAGGTCGATCCGGTAAATCAGTTCCCCAAAATGTCGTCTCTTGAGCAATAATTACAATTTCTTTAACTCCGTGTTGCGCAAGTTGTTGTGCTTCTGCTAATAAGTTTTCCATCGTCTCGCTGCGAAATTGCCCGCGAATATAAGGTATAGTACAAAACGAACATCGACGATTACAACCATCCGCAATCCGCAAATACGCAACATGATTCGCCGTCAAAATATCACGACCGGTTTGAGGCGGTGTTGTGATTTGTTTTGGTGTTGGGTTGTTGAGAGTTATATTTTGAGCAATGTTATTTGGCGTACCGAACCATTCGTCAACATCAGGAAATTCAATAGCAAGTTGTTCAATTCCTTCAAATTGCGTCATACAACCACGAACAACAATGCGCTTGATACGACCTTCATTTTTCAAATCAATCAGGCTGCGAATATATTCTCTTGCTTCTTCCCGCGCCGATTTCAAAAAACCACACGTATTAAGCACAACTACATCAGAACCATCAGGCTCAATCCGAAATTCATAACCATTCTCCCGCATTTGCCTGACACACCGTTCACTGTCAACAAGATTTTTAGAACAACCGAGTGAGACAATAGAAAATGTTTCGCGCTGGATTTTATGGATTTTGTTATCTGTTATTTGGGTATTATTGGAAATTGTCATCCGCTAAAAATTTGGTAACCGGTCTGTGTTTTATTTGAGGATAAGAATGTCAAGGTTAGTGTCAAATCTCAATCCTATCGTTTGCCATTGCGCTGCCGTTGTAAGCGCAACCGAGGAGTTAGAATTAGGACGACGGTAGAACGTAAACGTCCAAACAACCGGATACAATTCACACTTGAGAAGATAACGAATAATAACTAAATCTTTTCCAATCGGTTTAGCATCAATTTTTTCATACTCTTTGAATCCGCCAAATCGCGTTTTAATATCGTCAAGTTTAGTCTTCATTTCGGAGATAGATGACTCAATTAAATTGCTATTACCTGCAAGTGAACCCGTAGTAAGAATCGTATCAAAAGCCGTCGAGCTTGTAGGATTCGAAACAGTTTCATCAAGAAACAACTTAATACGTTCATCCAATTCCTTGTAAGGTTCAGGCGGAGCATACGGTTGAGCGCGAACCACATAAGAAATCAACAACACTCCCACAAACAAAATAATTCCGCTAAATAAAATATACTTTGTCCCATTATTCTTTTTTGACATAAATTAACCTCCAGTTAAATCAAAATTACGTCAAGTCATCGAAGACTTAACAATAAATAACTTCTAAAAAACATTTTTAGAATAGATTTGGCAAAATTTGCAAATTAAAAAGTGATCTATCAATCCTAAAATTTTTATATACCTTCGTAATTGTCCGCAAAAAACAAAAAAATACCACTCCCCCCTAATTTTACTTTTCAAATTAATTTGTAATTATTCAGTTGCGTGTATAAAATTAGAAAAGTTGTTTTACTTATTGTTAATATTGCTGTGTTTCTAATTCTTAACTCTTTTCCTCTAATTCCTTTCCCATAAATCCTAAACACGCACGACTGAATAGTTGCAAATATTAACAGAAACTTTAAATAATCATAATAATGTCTTAATACTTCTTGCTAAAACTATCTGCCGAAACAACAGATATACTGCTCGTACTATAAATTGCCTGACTCAAAAGCGTAAAAGCTTGTTTTCCGATAGGTAATCAAGCGGCGGTAAACGAAATTTAAAGTGTGAACAGTTTATAAACTGTTGTGAACTGTTCACGCATGAATTTTGGTAACTTGTGCAAATTTACTTATGTCGGCAAGTTTATTTCAAAATCATTATGTTACCTAATTCTGAATTGCGTCGGTATATTAGTTTTTTTGTGTTGGGGGTTGCTACTAATAGTTTTAATGTTAAACTGTTCATACTGCGGATTGTGTGACTCAAGAGCGTAAAAGCTTGCTTTCCGATAGGTAAGCAGGCGGCAGCAAAAGAAATTTAAAGTGTGAACTGTTTAAACTAATCCAGATTAGTATTGGCGAACAATATTGCTGATATAAACCTGACTCAAAAAAATACGTAGTTTGTACGTTTAATTTTCGTTTGCCTTAGCTGGTTTACTTAACAATAAGTCGGTATTGTTGAATTTTATATCTACCACGGTTTAGAATTCGGCGGCACAAATACGTTAAAACAAATATTCCGAAAGGTAATTTCTTGACGTTATCGAAAATTAAGTGTGAGCTGTTTAAGGTATGTTCGATATTGATAAAATTTAACTATTAACTTAACTAACAAAAAATTATGAAAACAACACGTCGCGATTTTTTACGGTTGGCTTCGCTTGGTTTAATTCTGCCGCTTACTACACGGAGTTATTGCGGGGAACAAGACGGAGAATGGCGTTTCGGAATTGTTCCCGATACCCAATGGGGACGCGAAATGAAAGCACCGTTTTATGGAACATCTATTCATATTATTGAAGCGATAAATGCTGAAATGATTCGGCAAAAAGTAGATTTTGTTTTGCAAGTTGGTGATCTTGTGGAATTGTCGTCTGCAATTGCGTTCCAGACACGGGCAAAACACAATAAGTCGCTTTCAGATGCAGGAATAAAATTTTATCCTGTTCGCGGCAATCACGACAGCGTCAAGATTAGTTCGGTCGAACAATTCAAAGCCGCTTTCCCGAATTTGCCCGGAACTAAAGGAAACGGCGGAAGCAGCCCGAATTTACCGAATGCTGAAGGAATGACTTACTCTTTTACGCATAAAAATGGTAAATTCATTTTGCTTGACACGTTTCCGCTTGTGGACGACGGTTCAAAAAACGGTAAAGCATACACGATTGGCGATTATCAGAGTTGGATCAATTCGCAGTTGACTCAAACAGATCATCAATTTGCGATTGTTTTAGCTCACAAGAATTTGCTTGGTCAAAATCACAAGGACAACGTTTTCAGCGATAATGAAAAAAATCAAAATTCGCATCCCGAAATTCAAAACAACTTTTTCTCATGTTTACAAGACAACCATGTGAAATATTTCATCAGCGGACATGATCACTTGTATCACCGCTCGCGAATTAAAAGTCCGAAAGGAAACGCGGAATTACAACAGATAATTTGTGGAAGCGCAGCACATAAATTTTACTTGCCCCAAAAACCGTTTTTGGAAAGAGAAACATCAATTGTAAAGGAGCTTAATCGGATTGGTTTTATGATTGCTTCGGTGAATCACGATCAGGTAAAATACACTTATTATTCGACGGCGCCATTTGGAAAAGTTCAGGCAGAACCGAATTGGGAAATTCGTGATTCATGCGGATACGAATTCAAAAGTCAAAAATTATTGTAACGAAAACTAAACCCGCAAACGTTGTCAAAAACTTAAGCGTGAACAATACAAAATTACGTATCATTTCATTTGAATATTACATTCGGATGAAATGATACAAAATTAATTGGCAACTGCTTAGCCGACAACTCTACTTGCAAAAAATTTACAAACTGTTCGCAGCTTAAATAACATTTTTCTGGTTCGTTATGGACAACATGTTTGTAGAAAACGACGTCAATATACTGCTCGTACTATAAATTGCATGACTCAAGAGCGTACAAGCCTGCTTTCCGGCAGGTAAGCAGGCGGAGATAAATGAAATTTAATGCGTGTGAACAGTAGACCTTTTCTCTAACCTAAAAATACATCAACGCAACAAAAAAACTACAACAAAAAACCGCATTTAACTCATCAGAGACCACCTCTAACCCCTCCGAAGGATGGGTCAGGGGTGGTCTCCTACAGGTTAGCGAAAAGGTCTAGTTTATAAAGCATTCGTCCCGAATGGAAAGAATGTTGGTGAAATTTGGTATCGATGATTATCCTTACCAATATTGCGTTGCCACGAGTATTGCATTACTACGAGATTCGGAAAATTGGTTAAATTATTTTCTACCAACATGTAGTTCCTAACGGGACGGAAAAATTATGGTATCGTTTCACGCGAATCTTGCATTCAGGTGAACGATGCCGTAGATGTCAATCTATTGGATAAGACCGTTTCAATGCAAGCTGTATAGTTGTGTTCCGTTTTATTTATTGTGGTTTTGTTATCGGCATAGGTGTTCCTGGTCCTATACAAGTAGTATTGTCACACGGATTACACACCGGCTCGCAAGGACTACACGGATGAACAGGTTCGCACGGATCGCAATTATTTGTGCCTCGATGCATGTAAATTTCTTTGCTGTAGTTGCTCTGATTGTTTCTTGTGGTCGGAAAAATTGATCCAGTACGGCAAAAACTACTAATTCCATCTGAACTACAACCAATAACACACGAAGTCAACAATATCGTCAACGCACTAAATAACGTAAATTTCTTCATGAAAGTTTCTCCTGAAAAAAATTGGTTCGATAGGGGAAAGGTGAAGGTGTACATCAATTGCAGAAGCCAATCATCACTTGTAAATTTGGTAAACAAAAAATGACATGGGAAAAAATACAAATTGACTGAAATCATCTATCGCCAATCACAGAATCCATTGGGGGGAATGGGTCAGTATAAAAGGGGGAATGGGAACGGATGAAAATCAAGCAATGAAAAAACTGAGCCAAATCAAAACTGTGAAATCGTTGCCGCAAGATCAATTTGATAAGTCTCCCGTTGTCCTCATACTCTACACCATACTTGAGCAAAAGCAAACAAAAAGATAAAATTATAGAACTACAACACACTCAGACGCAATTATAATCGTTGCCAATGGATTATTTTAAACTACTCACAATTTAGGGAAATTTCTAAAAAACTCAATTTTGGAAAAATTGAGTTGTCAATAATAGACCTTTTCTCTAACCTAAAAATACATCAACGCAACAAAAAAACTACAACAAAAAACCGCCTTTAACTCCTCAGAGACCACCCCTGACCCCTCCGAAGGAGGG
>JAITDV010000204.1 GCA_031282385.1 Planctomycetaceae bacterium
CAAAACCGATGTTATCCCATTCCCGCCGAACCGGTCAATTGCGAACAACTCGATTCCTATTACGCCCCAAAACCACGCGTCGTCTTTCAGGCAAAACGATTTCCAAAATATGAGCAAGAATAAATGTAACTATTCAGTCGCATTAATAAAAAAACATAACCGTTTTAGGCGGTAACTGAGCTGCGTTGCGTTACCGCCTGCCATAATTTTTTTGCGGCGTAGAGCTTACCGACTGAATAGTTACATTGGGTTTTGATAATCAATAGACCTTTTCGCTAACCTGTATGAGACCACCCCTGACCCCTCCGAAGGCGTATTCTTATTCGCCTCCTTCGGAGGCGTATTCTTATTCCCCTCCTTCGGAGGGGTTAGGGGTGGTCCCGTAGGAGTTAAAGGCGGTTTTTCGTTGTAGTTTTTTTGTTGCGTTGATGTATTTTTAGGTTAGAGAAAAGGTCTAATATGGCAAAGTATCGATTTGATCTCCGATTGTTGAGCTATTCAACCAAACTAAACGTTCAATATTATCATTTACAAAACGTACACTACCGTCTCCGTAAGCGACATTCACGCCGTTGTTGTGTTGACTTGCCGCTTTTAAGAAGCTGCGTTGCGGCGAACCTTTTTTCCACCAGTTGGCGGCGTCTTTCTGATTTGGTGTTAGGTATGCGTTGTAAGCCGAATGATCCCAACGACAAGATAACCACGACGCGCAACGTTCTTGTTTACCACCTGTTTTTGTAATGCCAGCTGAAAACGTAACCATGTTTTCATTTTCGCCTGCATCGCCTTCTGGAGTTTGACCTCCGTCAAGAATTGTCCGTTGAAAAACAATAGCTTTATTTGTTGCATCCATTCCAGTCAAGTCAATGTTACCGGCAATTGATGGATTTCCGAAAAGTGCTTCGGAAAGAACCATTGTATTGCTTGTTCCGTCTGCCATCGAGACAAGATTTACTTCTCCGTTGGTTTTTGTTCCCATAGCGTTTTGTGCCTTGTAAAATGCGCCATCGGTTTTGTTGTCAGAAATAGAAGTACTACCAACTCCCGAACCAACACAAACAACATAATTACCAGACGCAGTGGCATTTTCTGTTGGAGATATTGCTCCTGTTGTTCTTTTGCTGTCGCTTGGGCAAGCAAAAATTTTCAGTTGAATGACTTTGACGTTATCGTAATGTGAATTGATTCTGGAATTACCGTAAGAAAACATACTCATCGAGAAATCTGTTCCTTCTGAAACATTGCCCGCTTCAATAAATGGTAATGATCTAGCTAATGCGCCGGTACCGCCATCAGTTTTATTGTCAACAATTGTCGGGTCTGATAAACTTGTGGGACCTGAACAATATAGAGTTCCGTGTGGTGGTAGAACGTCAAATGTATCGTGGTGATTGTGCAATGCCAATACCCATTGTTTTTCGTTGTTTGAACAACTCATTCTCCGCGCGGCTTCACGTGCAGCTTGGACGGCAGGTAGTAAAAGACCGATTAAAAGACCTATAATCGCAATTACTACAAGAAGTTCCACCAAAGTAAATGCTTGACAAACAGCTTGGGAAGCGGTTTGTGTACCCCCCCACCCTTCTCTATTTTAACATAAGTTTTCCTCGCTAAATTTGTCAACACGAAAAAGAGCTTTCCGAATAAAGCAAAAAACATCACTTCTAAAAATTCATGTACATTTTTGACAAACATTTTTTATCCTTTCTTATTTTTTTCCTTTTTGACAGGAAATTGTGAAAAACACTCAACCGTATCAAATTCTGAATGTATGTTAAACTGTTCACACTTTAAATTTTCTTTGCCTCTGTGTGCTCACCAATTGGAGAGCAGGCTTTTACGCTCTTGATTCCCGCAATTATAGTACGAGCAGTATAGAATTTGTCGAGATAAAAGAGTTTGGTTTACAGATATGGGTAAACTTGCACTATTTACTAACAATTCAAATACAAACTGTTTATTTTTTGATAAAATTGAGTTGCAACTTTTATGAATCCTGTTCTTTCACAGAGAGCAAACAGGAACCGACATTGGACATGTTGTATGGTATAACGAAATAGTTTCACCATACAAACTAAAGTTTGTTAATTTCAACACATTTCACCATTTCGTCAAGAAGGGGAGACATTAAATTTTTGTGTTGTAAACAAATTTTGCCCAAAATAGAACATTACATATTACAAAATAACAAATTAAAATTTTCTAAAATTTCCGAAACCTTTCACTGAAATCTCAAAATCAATGTAATTGACTAAATTTATTTTTTGTTAACTATTCAATTGAGGGATTCAATTATTCAGGAAAAGGTCTATTATGTTGTTCTGCGCGGGTTTATTGAGCTTGGGTAACAGAATAGTTGACGATAAGAAACACACGTTACTGAATAATTACGTTACATATTTACTGATTTGAAAATTATGAAAACAAAAAGATTTTTTTTGCAGGCAGTTCTTTTTGAGGGCGGTTTGGGGGTTATTGCTTTATTTTTTGGATTTTTATTTGGTTTGAAATTCTTTAGGAGTGTGTTTTTTGATGTTGAAGTATTTTTGATCATTTTTGGTTTAACGTTACCGCTTTTGGTGTGTTATTTTGTTTTGCGGTTATTACCGTTTGAAAGTTTGCGGGCAATTGATCGTTTGGTTTCTGAAATTTTTCAAAAATACTTGAGCCATCTTTCCATATTGCAATTAGCGATAATTTCTGTTGCCGCAGGTTTTGGAGAGGAATTTTTTTTCAGAGGTTTGTTGCAATCTGGTATTTGTGAAGTGATTGACAATTATATTGCAGCCGGAACCGGAGTCTATTTAAATCTTTTTACAGTGTTGGTTATAATTTTCGTTTCAATATTGTTTGGAATTGCTCATGCGATAACGAAGATATATTTCTTTCTTGCGTTTCTTATTTCGGTTTATCTTGGGTTAATGTTGATCTTGACCGGCAACATGATAATTCCGATAGCTGTTCATGCGTTTTATGATTTTTTCATTTTTGTATTTCATTATCAAAAATCAAAAAAACAAAATCAGTAACTAGTTGTCCCTGAAAAAGTCATTTGGTGCTATAAATTCTGGGCTTATCTGGTTGCAATTTAGAGTTATAATTTGCTATATAGTTATTGTTTTATTCGAGATTTTCCTTAAAACCTTGCAAATATTAGACCTTTTCTCTAACCTAAAAATACATCAACGTAACAAAAAAACTACAACGAAAAACCGCCTTTAACTCCTCCGAGACCACCCCTAACCCCTCCGAAGGAGGGGAATAAGAAGATGCCTCCGAGGGAGAGTAATTATTCCCCTCATTCGGAGGGGTCAGGGGTGGTTTCCTACAGGTTAGAGAAAATGTCTATTGAATCCCGCAACTGAATAATTACTTTTTGGAAAAAATAAAAAAATTTTTGCCGAAATTTTTATTATCGTAACTTCAATTTAATTATCGTATTATAAATTAATACTTATTTTAATTAATAACTTGATAGGCGGGATTGGGAGATTTTTTTAGAT
>JAITDV010000206.1 GCA_031282385.1 Planctomycetaceae bacterium
TGGAATTTCCGGATGTTAAAACTGATTACAATAATGTTGATGCTTGTTGTATGTGGATGGTTAAAAATCCTGAATACTACGATGTAATTGTTACAACAAATATGTTCGGCGACATCATAACTGATTTAGCGGGAATATTACAAGGCGGTATGGGAGTTGCCGCAGGTGGAAATATCAATCCGGAACCCAATGGTTGTAGTATGTACGAACCGATGGGCGGAAGCGCACCTAAATACACCGGTCAAAATGTTATAAATCCCATTGCCGCAATAAACGCCGCCGCAATGTTGCTTGAACAAGAAGGTTTCACAAATGCCGCAAACCGAATAAATAAATCAATTGCTTTTGTTACCGGAAATAAAATGAAAAGTCAAGCAGCCGGAAAAATGGGATACAAAACAAACGAAATCGGAAATTTAGTTTGTGAAAATTTATAAACTGCTCGTACTATAAATTGCGTGATGCAAGATTGTAAAAGCCTGCTTCCGATAGGCAAGCAAGCGGTAGCAAAAGAAACTTAAAGTGTAAACAGTTTAAACAGTTCATATTTGAATTTTCGTTTTTTAAGTTAGTAGCCCTTTTCGCTAACCTGTAGGAGACCACCCCTGACCCCTCCGAAGGAGAGGAATTATTCCCCTCCTGCGGAGGGGTTAGGGGTGGTCTCGGAGGAGTTAAAGACGGTTTTTTTGTTGTAGGTTTTTTGTTGCGTTGATGTATTTTTAGGTTAGAGAAAAGGTCTAATGTTCATATTTATCAGTAACGACTCTTTTATAATTTATGTTATTATAAAAATGAAAATTGATTTTAATTGAGAATAGTATATTTCTTGTTTTATGTTATGTTAGGAATGTACGCTTGGTAGAAATTCAGAATTTATTTTGCAAGAAAACAACGCATGAAAATTACAGAAAGATAATGTTTTAGGAGTCCCCGTTGACAGTATTGGAGATTGCTGTATCATTATGCTAATGTTGTTCGTGCTATGAATCGCACGGCTCAAGAGCGTAGGAGTCTGCTTTCCCATTATGTAAGCGGGTGAAGGCAAGGAAAATGTAAAGTGTGAATAATTTAAAATCTCGTGTGTGTAGTTTGATATTTGTTTCTCAACACCGATGCAGTTCAGTGTGCTGGTAATTGGGACAAGAAATTAAACGTAACGGAAATTGAAATAGTTTAAGGATAATAAACCAGATATAAAAATTATGCCGACAATCAACCAGTTAGTTCGGAAAAATAGACAGCAGCAGGTGTACAAAAGTAAATCAGTTGTTTTGGACAAGTGTTCGCAAAAACGCGGCGTTTGTCTTCTTGTGCGTACAATGCCTCCCAAAAAACCGAATTCTGCTTTGCGAAAAATTACAAGAGTAAGGCTCTCAAATGGGAAGGAAGTTACAGTATATATTCCGGGCGAAAATCATTCGTTGCAGGAACATTCGATAGTTCTTATTCGCGGCGGTCGTGTTCGTGATCTTCCGGGAGTTCGTTATCAAGTAATTCGTGGAACGCTTGATGCAACCGGTGTTGACGGACGTAAACAGGCGCGAAGTAGATATGGTGCGAAAAAGAATCAAAAAGTTGCAACAAAAGGCGCTGCCAAAAAGAAATAAACTAAACTAAAGAAACACTAATAATTTCGTTTTAACTAATTTTTTTAATTCAGAATGGAGGAATTTTGAATTGAGAATGTAGGATTTCGATTAATTATCCTTGATGTCTCATTGTGAATTCATTAAATTCTGTATTAAAATTTCATCAAAATTCCCTTTAATTAACAAAAGAAAGAAAAAATAATGGGACGCATAACTGCAAGTAAAAAACAATTAAAACCTGATCCGGTTTACAATTCGCTCTTGGCGAGTAAGTTTATAAATTGCCTGATGTGGGACGGCAAGAAAACCGCGGCTGAAAGCGTGTTTTATGGTGCGATTGAGATAATAAAAACGAAAATTCAGGACAAATCTCCGATTGAGATTTTTCATACTGCGATTGAAAATGTTAAACCGAATATAGAAGTGCGGTCAAAGCGAGTTGGAGGTGCATCGTATCAAGTGCCGATGCAAGTCCAAAAAAATCGTCAACAGTCGCTTGCGATTCGTTGGATTCTTAATGCTGTCCGCGATAAGAAAGGTCAACCCGCACACGAAAAACTTGCAAATGAACTTATCAACGCTTTCAATAAAGAAGGCACCGCAATCGTAAAACGCGAGAATGTCCACAAAATGGCAGATGCAAATAAAGCATTTGCACACTTTGCATGGTGATCGGAATATAATTTCCTATATGATCGCGGATATCTTTCTTGCAATAAACACAATAATATGTAAGTGCGATTCGTTGTACTTGAAATTTTGAAATATGTTCATATTCGTCATTTTCTTTTGGGCAAGATGTACTTGACAGAAAATAAGACTGAATTTTCAAGTTGTGAAAAATATAGGATGCTTGCGATCCAAAAAATGGGAATTTCTAATGTACAGTTCGTACGATAAATTGCCTGACTCAAGAGCGCAAAAGCCTGTTTTCCGATAGGTAAACAGGCTGTGGTGAGTGAAATTTAAAGTGTGAACAGTTTAATAATTTTTGATTTCGATTATTTTCAGTCAACTGAAATCAATCCAAAATTAATAATATGTGTATAAAGAGAGAGCAATCAATTTGTTTCTATAATATTATTGGACATCATTTTTTTGTACCGGTTGTTGTAGTAATTCTGTTGCAATTTGTATTGAATTTATTTTATATTTTTCTTTCGTCAACCGAGTTACATTTGTATATTGAGGAGGGGAATTTCATCAGCAGGTTGACGACGGTGTGTTACTTGATATTTTTTGTTACGTTTATTTGGGCTTTTTTTGATTTCAGAAAGTCGCGAAAACTTCTTAATTACGCAGCTATTGGAATATTAGCGTTTTGTGCATTTGCCAGAGAACAAGAGTTGCAGCATTGGGTAACGGGACGAGATGATATTGCGATCAATTTTAAGCTTCTGTTTAATGCTCAATGTGCGCCTTGGTTTAGAATTGCGATTGTTTTTATTATTCTTTTGTTGGTGTTGGCATTTGTTTATTTAGCGTGGAATTATGCAACACGGATTATAAATGAATTTTTCCATTTCGGTACAATTGCATGGTCATTTGCAACTTTTGTTGCATGTCTTTTACTTGGGCAATTCATAGATTGGTTTTCGTCAAAACTTACCCGACATACTGAAATTCAACTTGGGGTGGATTTGCATACAAAACTCGAATTGATTGAAGAATGTACAGAGTTTTTTCTACCGCTCATTGTTGCAGTGATTTTTGTACAATATCATTTTCTGCTTAAAATTGCACAACAGGATAATAGTCAATAAAAACAACAGGTTCAGAATTAACTGTAATCAATAGAAGTTAAAATTACGGTTCTTTTATATCGGTTGTAAATTAGAAATCAGTATATGTCGGCGTATTCTAATATGTGTTCGGCGTTAGACTACTTTAAAATTTAAACTGTTTACATTTTAAGTTTCCTTTGCCGCCGCATGCTTACCTATCGGAAAGCGGGCATTTACATTCTTGAGTCCCGCAATTATAGTACGAACAGTATATCAAAATATCAAATATGAAAACGTTACACAAATTCTATTTTGTTACATTTTTGTTTGTTTTATTTATTTGTCCGATGTTTTCCAATGCAGATGAATTGACATTGGATTCGGGTTTTAAAACGCCGCCGGATTCGGCGAAACTTTGGGCGTATTGGTGGTGGCTCAACGGCAATGTTGACAAGGAAACGATTACTAAAGATTTGTCTGAAATGCGTAAACAAGGATTCTGCGGCGCGTTGATTTTTGATGCCGACGGTTCTGGATTGGACGGCAATGTTCGTGTACCTGTTGGTGTTATGTTCGGTTCTACTCAATGGCGTGAGTTGTACAAACATACGTTGAACGAAGCTGCGCGGCTTGGAATTTCAATTAGCTTAAATATCCAAAGCGGTTGGAATCTCGGCGGTCCCAATGTTAAACCTGAAAACGCGACGAAACAAATCGTCTGGTCGGAAATTATCGTTACAGAAAATAATGCCGAAATTATTTTGCCGCGTCCGCCGATGAAACACAACTTTTATCGGGATATTGCTGTTATTACTTTTCCGGTCAAAAACATTAACGTTACAAAAAATAACTCTGCTCAATCTATCAAACGCCGTCCGCTTGATAAATTGCCGGCAAAATCGGCGATCAGCGAACTTGGCGGTTCGGCGCCGAATTGTAATTATTTGATTGCGGACGAAGTGGAAGTTGCGGGTGAAGAAGATGCGGCGGTTGATGACGTGATTATTTTGTCCGAAGGCGAATCGCTTGAAAAAACAATTGATTTGCAAACCGGCGTGTTGAAATTACCGCCGCTTAAAAAGTCGGGAACGTGGTCGGTGATTCGTTTTGGTTGTACCTGCACCGGCGCGAGAGTTTCAACTTCAAGCGGAAAATGGCAAGGTTTGGTTATCGATCATCTTGATGCTGACGCGTTTGATATTTATTGGAACGAAAATATTCAACAATTGATCGATGATGCCGGATCGCTTGCGGGCAAAACGTTACGTTATTTGCACGCGGACAGTTGGGAACTTGGCGGACTCAATTGGACAAAAACAATGCGTGAAGAATTTAAAAAACGTCGCGGTTACGATATTGTTCCATATCTTCCGATTCTTGCGGGCAAGATTTTGAGCAGCCGTGATGTGAGTAATCGTTTTCTTTTTGATTTACGGCGAACGGTTGGAGATTTGGTTGTGGACAATCATTATGGGCGGTTGAAATCAAAAGCACACGAGTTTGGGATTGGTATTCATCCGGAGTCAGGCGGTCCTCATGCTGCGCCGATAGATTCGTTGCAATTACTTGGAATGGGTGATATTTCAATGTCGGAATTTTGGTCGTGGTCGCCGCGTCATCGGATTGGTGAGCCGAACAGGTTTTTTGCAAAACATCCTGCTTCTGCCGCGCACACGCACGGCAAAAGATTTGTTGCCGCTGAAGGTTTCACAAATATCGGTTTACACTGGCAAGAATCGTTTGCGGATAATTTGAAACCGGCATTCGATCAAGCTGTATGTGAGGGTTGTAATTTAGTTGTTTGGCATACTTTTTCCGCGTCGCCGAAAAGTGCGGGCGTACCGGGCAATGAATATTTTGCCGGAACTCATTTTAATCCGCAACATACTTGTTGGAATTATTCGGCGGATTTTTTGACGTATATTAACCGCGTACAATTTCTCATGCAACAAGGACTCTACGTTGCCGATGTTGTCCAATATTACGGCGACAACGTACCAAACTTCACGCAAGGCGAATGGAGCAACGTTGCAAAATCATTGCCAGATTATGCTTATGATGTTGCGTCAATGGATGCGGTGTTGAATATGACGGTTTTTGACAAACGAATTTTTTTGCCGGACGGAATGAATTATAAAGTGTTGGTTTTACCAGATGTGTCGGGTATAAATCTTTTTTTGTTACAAAAAATATATTCAATGGTCAAAGACGGCGCAACAATAATTGGGTCAAAACCAAAACGAGTTTCAGGTTTGACCAATTATCCGAATGTTGATGTGGAGTTGAAAAAAATTGTTGATGAACTTTGGGGAACAGACGACAATTCTGTAACGAAAATTCGACGTGTTGGCAAAGGGTGTGTTGTTAGCGGAATGACTGCGGCAGAACTTTTGCGCAACGATAAATTGTTACCGGACGTCAAACGTTTGCGAGGTTCGTTGCCGGATGGTCAACATCGCCTCAAATGGATTCATCGAACGCTCAACAACAATTCAGTTTTCGGTGGTAAATTTGAAAAAATTTCGCCGATCAAATTTGCTCTTACTCCAGAAATAACTCCGCAACTTGCGTTGGACAATACGAGTCGAACGGAGATTTATTTTGTTGCGAATCTTGCTGCCAAAGCGGATAAAACGGAAATTGCGTTTCGCGTAACTCAAAAACAGCCCGAAATTTGGGATGCCGTTACCGGAGAAATTTCAGACGCAAAATCATTTAGTCAGGAAAACGGACAAACAATTGTGCCGCTTGAATTCGCGCCGAACGGTTCGGTATTTGTTGTATTTCGGAAACCGATTGCGGCAGATTCAAAAGGTATTGCTGCCGATAATTCAACTCAATTTGAAACGTTGCAGATATTGGATGGAGATTGGAAAGTGAAATTTAATTCATTGAGTGGTTTATCCGAACCGGTCATTTTTCCGCGATTGATTGACTGGACTAAACATGCAGATGAACGAATAAAATATTATTCCGGCGCAGCGGTTTATCAAAAAGAATTTTCGTACAAAAAGGCAAATAGATCAAATCAACGTATTTATCTTGAATTGGATTTGGTACGTGAAATGGCAAAAATTCGGATCAACGGCAAGAACATTTGTACGTTGTGGGCAAAGCCGTTTCGGGTTGACGTAACTGATGTGATTCAAGACGGCAATAATATTTTAGAATTGGAAGTAGTGAACCATTGGGCAAACCGTGTCATCGGCGACGCAAAATTACCTGAGTCCCAACGCCAAACCAAAACAAATATAAAACGCCTAACTGCTGAAACGCCGCTATTGGAATCAGGCTTAATCGGAAATGTTCAATTGAAAGAAAGTATCATTTCATCTGAAAGCAAGATTCAAATGAAATGATACATTTTTTTGTAATGACAGCCATGAATGCAGTAACCGATTGAAAAAAGATAATAAGTTAAAGTAAATTTAATGGAATATCCGTAGTAATATATTGTTCGTACTATAAATTTCATGACTCAGGAGCGTAAAAGCCCGCTTTCTGATAGGTAAGCAGGAGGTGGTAAAGGAAATTTAAAGTGTGAACAGTTTAAAATTATCTGATTTACGGTATTGTCTCAAGCGTCATATAAAATGGATTTATGGAACGAAAATTCAGCTTCGGAAAAAGCGCATCTTTTTCCACATGCGCCGGGCGTTTATCTGATGAAAGATTCAGCGCAACGCGTGATCTATATTGGCAAAGCAAAAGACCTGCGAAATCGAGCAAGTTCTTACTTTCACAAAAGTGCAATAGACGATCCGCGAACAGCAATATTTGTACCGGAAATTGCAGATATTGATTACATTCAAACAGAAAGTGAAGTTGACGCTCTCCTGCTTGAAGCTCGTTTGATCAAGGATATTCAACCGAAATATAATCGAGACTTAAAAGATTCTAAAACATTTCCGTACTTACAAATACGAACCCGTGAATCTTTTCCGCGAGTTGAAATAACACGAGCTCCCAAAGAACACGGAGTACGTTTATTTGGTCCTTTTACAAATTCGGGCGGTTTGCGCGGCGCGATAATTGTGTTACAAAAAATATTCAGATTTAGAACATGTTCGCTTGATATTCATCCTAATGATGAGCGTTTTCGTTGGTTTCGACCTTGTATTTTATATTCGATTCGCCAATGTTCCGGTGCATGTAATTTTCGGATAACTTCGGCTGATTACCGCAAAAATATTCAACGCTTGATTCGTTTCCTAGAAGGTAACAAAAAATCTTTGATTGAGGGTTTAAAACGTGAGATGAAACTAGCGTCAAACGAACGTAATTATGAGATTGCTGCGGAGTTGCGGGATCAAATACATGATCTTGAAACGTTAGACAAACACGGAGATATTGATACGCATGTTCAACCTGAAGCATTTGCGATTGATCCGCGTCGTGGTGTTTTGGGTTTGAAGAAGATTTTTAAGTTGGCGGTAATACCGCGAACGATTGAGGGAATTGATATTGCTCATCTTGGCGGCAGTGATATGGTTGCAAGTCTGGTTTGTTTTATGGATGGTTTGCCTTTTAAGTCCGGTTACAGACGTTACAAGATAAAAAGTGTAAAAGGAATTGACGATTTTGCATGTATGGCTGAAGTTGTTACGCGGCGGTTTTCGTCAAGTGAAGTTAATAATCCGCCGCCGGATATTTTGTTAATTGACGGCGGTAAAGGGCAATTAAATGCAGCGTTATCTGCGCTTGCACGAACTTATTCACAACCGCAATTGGTAATTTCACTAGCAAAACGAGACGAAGAAATTTTTGTTCCGAATCAAGATGAACCCATCCATTTAAGCCGACATTCATTTGCATTGAGACTTCTACAATACGTAAGAGACGAAGCACACCGATTCGCACAACATTATCATCACATACTAAGAAAAAATAGATTTACAAAATAAAAATAACAACACTATATTGCTCGTACTATAAATTGCGTGACTCAAGAGCGTAATATCATGCTTTCCGATAGGTAAGCAAGCGGCGGTGAAGGAAAATTTAAGTGCGAACAGTTTAAACAAGGGTTGTTTACTTTAATATCGTGTGTTGTTTTTATTATTTGTGGATTTCAGGTATCCCGCAACTGAATGGTTACACCGCCGTTTCATAAATACTTGAATCCAGTGACCAAATAGTTAACTTCACTTTTTTACATTTTATTTTCTTCACTGAAATCCGGCGGTGCGTTTTTCCATGTTCTGGGGATATCGAGATTGATATCGGAGATTATTTCACCTTTATCGTTCCATTCTATTTGACGTCCGAAAAGACGTTTTTTGACAATCGTAGAATAACTTGCAGGATAGCCGTTAGGATGAAA
>JAITDV010000240.1 GCA_031282385.1 Planctomycetaceae bacterium
ATATCACCTTGAACAAACTTGTAATTCGGCAAATCCGCAACTTCACGCAAGGATTCATTATTGCCCGCATAAGTCAAAAGATCAAAATTCAAAACCGACGCCAACTTGTCCTTCAACAATTCACGTATAAGCGTCGATCCAATAAATCCCGATCCGCCTGTAATAAATATTCGTTTCATAAATTATTGGTTAAACTATAAATTCGGATTTCTAAGCTGTTCACAAGACCTTTTCTCTAACCTAAAAATACATCAACGCAACAAAAAAACGCCTTTAACTCCTCCGAGACCACCCCTAACCCCTCCGAAGGAGGGGTCAGGGGTGGTCTCCTACAGGTTAGCGAAAAGGTCTACACTTTAAATTTCGTTTGCAACCGTTTGTTTCCCTAGCGGAAAGCAGTCTTTTACGCTCTTGAATCACGCAATTTATAGTACGAGCAGTATATATTCATCTATCATTTTTGAGTTCGTTGTTTTTTACCGATTTAACGGCAATTTCACCCATTCCACTGAATAGTTACATGATTTTTATTCTCGTAGTAGTTTTGTGATTTCTGTTTTTCCTGCGGCAATGGCTGGAGCAATGGCGGCTAGAATACATAAGGCTAATGTTACGGCGAAACCGATTGACAACCAGTAGCAAGGAATTGTCAACGGAGAAACAAAACCGCCGAAAAAAGATGTGTATCGCATCAAGCCGATAAAACACCACGCCGCAATAACTCCAAATCCAACACTAATAACTATTGCCGCGATTGAAATCAACAACGCTTCCGCCAATATCAACCTTACAAGCCCGCATCGTGTTACTCCGAGACTACGCAATACGCCAAGTTCAAACCGGCGCGTCCGAATCGACGCCGCTATTGTTCCCATCAACCCTATTGATGAAATTGCAAGTATGATTAACGGCATTTTGGCGGCAGCTTGGATAACGCTGTCCGCACGGCTATTGACGCGGTCTGTCAAATATTCACGCGAATTTACTTTTACCATTGGGTAACGTACAACATCGTTGTTTGTCAAATTTGCCGGAGGATTATTTATTGCGGGCGGGTTGAAGTTTACAACTGGAGTACGGACGGGATATTTGTCGGCTAATTTTTGTAACGATATTTCAAGTTCTTTGTCGGATACTGTTGGTTTACCTGACGAGTCCAATGTGCGGTCAAACCAGAAGAAACCCGCTTCCTTCAATTTGAAATCGTTCTTTACAATTTCGTAAGGTGAAATTAGCATTGCGCCGGTTCTTCCGCCGTGTTTACGGACTCCGCTCAATTTGGTCATCCACAACCAACCCGGAATCGTTACAACTCCGCATACCTCATATTCTACAATTTCTTCATTACCGCCGAAACCGCCGCTCATTCTGCGACCGCCATTTCTGAATCCGCGATCTTCACGATTTTCGTTGCGAATTTCTCCTCGATTTTCAATGTTATTTTCGTCGCGACTTTCAACTTTACCTTCATTTCTAATTTCTTCTTGACCTTCAATTTTACTTTCAAGATTTTTATCTGATTCTTTGTTGGAATTTTTGTTACGATTATTGAGACCTTGACTGTTTTGATTGCTGTATCCTTTACCGCGTCTTCCGAAACCTTGACTGCGGTTTGGCGGATTCATGTTGTCAAAGGTTGGCGGTACTACAAGCTCGATTTTATCGCCGACATGTAATCCTGCTCTGAACGCGAAAGAATCGGGGATCAAACAGTATCGTCCGCCGGTTGCCAACTTCTCCAACGCCGACTCAAAAGTACCTTCTTGGAATTGAACTTCGATCAATGGTCGGCTGCCGTCGGATTGTTTGTAGAAGGCTTTTTTAATATCGATTCCAAAAACAATACCGTTGGTTTGTTGCGAATTTAGTCCGTTATTTATGAACTGGTTTGACTGACGTTGTGAGAACCGTGATTGTTCCAGAGCGATGGGCAAAAAACGGTTGATGTCTATTCCGGGTAAGTTTCGGACGGTGTCAATTTCTGATTCAGGCAAGCCGCCAGGATTAGTTGTTACAAGAGTATTAGGCAAGGTTTTTGAGTGTGTAAATGGGACGAGCATTGAGTAGCCGGATATTTCAAGGAACGAATAAACACCGAGACCAATACTGATTGCAATTGTGGTTCCGAGAGTTCTCCAGAGGTTGCTTGAGAGTTGGTTTGCGAGGAGTTCTTTGCGGACGCGGAGTATTTGGGCAACGAGCGGAGTGAACAATTTTTCGACTAAACATATTGCCGTCGGAGAAAGTAATATGCAACCTGCAATTTGTGTCGGCAAACCAATGAATGTATATAAAAATACACGCAATTCAGTACCTTTTGCAATACTATCTACGGATGTACAAATTGGGCAAATCAGTAGGAGTAGTCCTCCGATGATTGCGGCTAAGACAAACCAACTTGTGTGAATTGTTGCAGTGTATTCGCGGTTCATTCCGTCAAGTGAATCAATACGTGAGCTGCGCCAAGCCGGATAGATTGCGGCTAGTAATGACCCGATTAGTGCGGCAATTCCGGCGGTAGTGATCGCAGTTGCGCTGAGAGCAACCGTTTTTCCGCCGCCGAATGCATCTGGTTGCAACCAAACTGTTAGTTGCAATATTGACCAACCCGCAAGCATACCGCCAAGCCAACCAAGCAAACAAAGAATAATACTTTCGCCGAATACAAGCACAGCAATTTTCCAACGCGGCATTCCGACTAAACGCAACATTGTAAATACGCGAGCACGTTCGCTAACGCCCATACTCAACGCGGTGAAAACAATCAGGATTGAGACGAGTGTTGAAAATATAATTGCGGCGTATGTTGAGCCGGCGGGCAAGAAACCTCCGCCGCCGTAACCGCGAGTATTTTTGAGTTGTGTTTGAATATCGGTTACGTCAATTATTGACATATAAATTTTATCATTGGCAAGTTTCTTACTGTAACTTTCCTTGAACTGTGCTGTATCAATTCCGCCGCGCAATCTTACATAAACGAAATCAATTCGGGGTTGTTCGCCTTCAGGTGTAGGGCTGATTTTTTCGGCTGTTTTTGGCGAAACGTAGAGTGCGCCTGTGATCGGAGTTGCACCGCTGCCGAAGCGGCCTGCAGATAATTTCTGCTCTATCATGCCGACAATTTTAACCTTAAAATCGTGTGTATTGACACGGCAAATAACTGTATCGCCAACTTTCGGCGGTTCTGTTTCTTGTCCAAATCCGGCGAGACTTGAAGCTGCACCGGTACCGATTACGCCTTCCATTACTGGTTCGAGGTTGTTCGTGTCGGCGGCAAACCAACGTCCGTCCTGCAACTCAAAAGGCGATATATCAACATCTATTCCAATCACAGGCGGACTTTGGATTGGTGTTCCGGTAATTGCGCGTTGTTTACGAATTGCGGCGGCGTTATCATTTTCGTCTTCCATTTTTGCCATTATGTTGCGGATTACGCGGGCGGTCGCAACTTGCGTAACTTTGTCGTTCGTCCGCAAATCATTGAGAACCGATTCGTCAATACGTAATTGTACAGGCGGCGTTGGCGACGCGATTGTTGGCGGATTTGGCGTGTAATTCGGATCGCGTTGGGGAATTATTGCAACATGGAAATTGCCAAGATAATTTTCGCTGTCGTTATCAAATCGAAGTATCATCAAATCAATACTTCCTATTAACCAAACTACCATGCAAGACATGGCAATTGTTGCAATGACGGCGAATGAAATCCGCGAGCGGTGATACCAGGCTTCGCGGAAAATAAGTTTGAGTAATAGAGTCATGCCAATACCTCCTTTCGGGTTGAATTATTATTTTTTTCGTCAACAATTCGACCATCTTTCAATGTAATACAACGATCACCCCAATCGGCAACTGATTTTTCATGTGTTACAAGAACGATAGTACGATGTTCGTTGTCGCAAAGGTTACGCAGTAATTTGCAGATGTTATCGGTATTGACGGAGTCGAGGTTACCTGTAGGTTCGTCGGCAAGAATTATCGCGGGATCAATCAACAACGCCCGACCGATAGCAACACGTTGTTGTTCGCCGCCGCTCAAAGAATCGGGACGATGACGCCGACGGTCGTAAATTTCTAATGTTCGTAATAGATTGTCGATTTTATCGCGTGAAGTTTTGTTGTTACCGTCGATAAGTGATGGCAACAAAATATTTTCTGCAGCGGTGAGAGTGGGAATGAGATTGAAGGCTTGGAAAATTACGCCGATATTACGGCAACGGAATCTTGTACGTTCAGCGTCGGAAAGGTTGTAGAGTTCGTTGTTATTGATTTTGACGCTGCCGACAGTTGGAGTTGTCAAGCCCGCAATAAGGTGTAGTAATGTACTTTTGCCGGAGCCGGATGCTCCCATAATTGTGAGAAATTCGCCGCCTTTGACTTGCAACGAAATATCACAAACCGCATTCACAGCACCGCCGTGAGTACGATAAACTTTCGATAAGTTTGATACTTCTACAGGAATTTCTGTTTTATTCATTTTTTAATCTTTCCAATTTTAGTGTTGTTAAAGTTAATGGTTAAAGTTTAAGAGTATCATTTCACTCAAATTTTGTATTCAAGTGAAATGATATACTATTCGTACTATAAATTGCATGACTCAAGAGCGTAAAAACCTACTTGCCGATGTAGGTAAACAGGCAACAGTAAAGGAAATTAAAGTGTGAACAGTTTAAAAACTGTTTTAATTTCCTTCACTGCCGTTATGTTTTTTTGTTTAAGGGCAAGTGAATTTTCATCTGTGGTCTGCGGATAATTTAACGTTACATTAAATCATCCGCGATCAATTATCTCTCTTGCGTAAACAAAAATTCCAAATATTACTATGGCAATACAACCGCCGTGCCGTCATTAATACAGGCGTAGCCGAGGCGAATATTATCCGCAACCGTTTCGTTCACAAAACGAATCGAACCATCACAATTCCCTATATTTAAACCGCCCGGATGTTGCGAACCATAAGGACCGCAAGAAGTCTGTTGACTAACAGGCGGATTGGACGGATTAAATCCTATTATGGGATAAGTATTCACAGTTGGGTCGCCTTTTTTGTGATAATTAAAAGGTAGTTGTGCTGCATACGCTTTGGCGGAATTCGACGTCGGTCCTGTTGACCTATTCCAGCCGGCGTACTTATATTTTTCCCAAGCAATTTCGCCCCAAGCAAACGTATTAGAAGAGCCGTCTGTAATACTTGCAAATGATGTATTGCTGTTCTGATAAATCACGCCGTTGGTCGCAATTTTTCCACCGCCTCCTGGACTTCCGCCGTACTCTCCGTAGGTAAAAGGCGGCGGCGGATTAGGCATACCTGTTTGCGACAAATCTGCAGATTCTTCCAACGCGCCGCTATTAGCAAAGTAATGACAGTAATTTCCACCAGTAACACCAGGTTCACCATAAATTGTCAAATTAGACGGGCAAAGAAAAACTGTAATTTTATTTTCTTGGGCTAAAGTACCTGTTATCGTATGTGCGCCGCGTGTAACAATCATCGGTTCACCTGTTGCAGCTCCGCTCATAACAACGTTCAAGGCTTCGTTGATTTTCGTGTTGATTTTTTCGGAGAGTCCTGTTTGTTCCATAAACGGAAAAATCTTTGCCCAACATGACAAACCATCAGAATAACTCGTATAAGCGGTCTCTGAACCTGTAAGCGGATTAGTATAATTTACCGGACTGGACAGGTCATACCTTTGCGAATCATTCGGAAATACATTTTGGGCGTCGTGATGATTTTGTAATGCCAAATTCATTTGTTTGATATTATTTGCACATTTCATACGTCTTGCCACTTATCTTGCGGCTTGTACGGCTGGCAATAACAAGGCGATCAAAATCCCGATTATTGCTATTACCACCAATAATTCAACCAACGTAAAACCAACACACTTACGCCCAAAAAACGCAACTTGCATACGTGTTTTGAAACACACAATTAAACTTTCAAAGTTAAGGTTATTTTGACTTTTTGTTTTCATTTTTAATTGCTCCTAATATAATTTTTTTGACTGCAAAAAACCAAAAAAACTGCGCAAAATCACTGCAAACATTTACCGCTGTAAATTGGTAAAGCCGTATCTTGAATATTGCGTAGATTTTTCGTAACGATAATAATCGTTAACAACCGCCGTGAATAACTGTCATTTTTTTGAATTATGAAAATTGACGTCACGTTGATTTTCCGGCGGAATTATGTTTTTTGCGAATCTTAATTGTTAAGTTAAATTAATTTTCGTTACGTTAAAGTTTACTTGATGGCATCCAGACTTGCGCATTCTGCAAGCACAAGCAACACGAAACCAGTTACTAAATGCGGATCGTTTTCCATCCATAGCGGCGATTTTTCGTTGATCCATGAACCGTCTGCATTCTGATAAGACAACAATTGATCAATCAATTCAACCCGCCAATCATGTTTTTTACCGCTCGGTTCAACAATCACCTTGTCTCCAATTACACTCAATGCTTTTGCCATCGTGTGATAATAGTAGAACAAACCGCGTTGATCCATGCCAGGATTTTCAACTACGCTGTAGTTTTTCGTAATCCATTCGTAAGCGGCTTTTACTCTCTTGTCTTCTTTGGTCAAGCCGGCATAAATCATACTTTTCAAACCTGCATAAGTCATTGACCCATAACTCCGCAAACCGCCGTTTGCAGTTGTTCCTGCGGAGCTGCTTCCAGTTGTGGATGTGTAAATAAATCCGCCGTCGGGATTCTTTGACGCAAACGTCAATTTGTTATGTTCCGACTCGAGATTCTGATTTCTTGATACAAAAATTAACGCCTTTTGAATTGCCGGATCATCTGAGTTTTTGCCTGTTGCTTTAAGAGCGTCGAGAAAAAATTGCGTATTGGACAAGTCGGGGCGTGTATTGCCGCCGTAACCAAGACCGCCATATCGCGGATCATCTTTGTTGACATTATGGCTTTCCGCGTATTGTTGCCCGATCAACGCCTTTTGAGCATTCGCCAACAACACATCATACGGCGCTTTCGTATTACCTTCAGCCTTGAACAATTTATTTGCGGCGGCAAAAGCAAGAGTTGCGACGCTGGTTTCGTAGTTTTGAAAATGTGGACTTGTGTAAATGCCGCCGTCTTTATTGATTGACGCTTCAAGAAATGTCAACCCTTTTTTGATCATCGGATCATCAACCTTAACGCCGTTGTTAAGTAAACCCGCAACAATCACGGCAGTAGGACCAATTCCACTGCGAGGCGAAGCTGCCCAAGAACCTTTTTCGGATTGTGTACTGCGCAAAAATGCAATTGCTTTTTCGGTTGCGTTTTTGAGTTTACTTTTCCGCTCGTCCGCCGAAAGCGGCACAACTTTCGCCGGAGCAGGAATCGGTTTAGCATCCAACTCGCCAAAACCGCCGCGTCCGCCGTGACCTTCGCCGCGTTCCACGCGGCGATCAGGTTGACCGGACGGTCGCGTTTCATCTGCTATCAATTCTTGCAAATTAATTGCAAAAACTACAACAAAAAACACCGCTACAAACAATTTGAAAATATTTACACGTTTCATATTTTTAATCTCCATAAAAATTTTTTGAATTTAAACAGCCGCACTTTAATTTTGGCTAACACACGCATGCGTACTTATTCGGAATCGGAATCAGATTCAATATCTTTGTGTTACCGAATTCTATTGTGTGTTTAATATAAATGCGTTCTGTATAACTTTGAGTAATAACTTGCGTCACTAAATTCAATTACACAAGTTGCCCGCTGTCAGAATTGCCGAATCAAAAAAACATTACTTGATCGCAAAAAACAATCTGACATAATTTTTGTACGAAAAAAACATTTCTCCGCACAAAATCATTGCCAACATATTACATAGATTTACACAAACTTATAAGATAATTCTAAAGATTACTTACAAATCAGCGAATCATAATAAATTTTTAGAAACATTCATTAACTAAGAATCAATTTCGTAACACGACAGTTTCTGCAACCAAAATAGAGGTTACGCAAATATTATTAGTAAGCGGAATTTTGAAAGAAAAATTCGTAATTTGAATTTCCGGCGCGGTTACAGATTTAATATTTTTCGCAAGCAATTGGGCAAAAGATTTTAAGTCATATAAACGAGACGGCGTTGAAATTATATCGTTGCAACCAATCGCCCCAAACAAAAAACCGCCAAACAAATTTGAATTTGTGTTACGCCGCAACAATTGCCTGATAAAACGAACAAGCTCAATATTATTAGGAATAGCAACTCGCAACATCACTTCTCGAATCGTCGGAACGTAAATTTTCTTCTCCGGCAAATAATAACCGCGTAAAAATTCAATTGCCCGCAAAGCGTTGTTCGATGCGGTTTTTAATGCCAATGATACTTTTTTGTTTTGTTTTTCAGGCGGACAATCAGAATTGATTTTATGCAGCGCGTTTACAAAAAATACAGTGTCAATTTGTTCGTTTGCGGGTCGCAAGGAATCACGTTGAACGATGGAGGGATCAGACAATTTTTTCAAACCGGTTTCAACTAACTTTTGAGATTGCAGTCTAATTCGGTTTTTTGTCTCCGGCGAAACAGAAAGATTATTTTCAATTGAAAGTAAATATTGTTTTGAACGATCAAGCAATTGTTTCCGCAATTCAGGTTGTTGAACAATATCGTTGTTAGTTTTGACGTTGGTGTTTTGAATATTTGCATTTTGAATAAATTTACCTGTATCCTCAAATGCTTGCAAATTACCTACGAAAACAAACGCCGAATAAACCGACAACATCAGAACTGCCCCAAAAAAGAGCGTTCTAACGTAAATACCCGATTTTCGTACAAAAATTGCTTTCATAAAAAACAAAAAGAAGGTTA
The DNA here is from genome assembly GCA_031282385.1 of Planctomycetaceae bacterium. GTDB lineage: Bacteria > Planctomycetota > Planctomycetia > Pirellulales > Thermoguttaceae > WRKP01. The sequence continues at coordinate 8,837 of JAITDV010000240.1, forward strand.
ACACACAACATCAAACTGTTCACACTTTACATTTCGTTTGTCTCCGCCTGCTTACTTATTGGAAAGCGGGCTTTTGCGCTCCTGAATCTCATGATTTACGAGGCGGGCAGTATATCACGTCAAAAACTCTTGTCAATAGGGATAAAAAAATCATTGCTCTCAAATGCAATATCCGCGTGAAACGACGCCTTAAAACAAATTATTATTTACGTAATTATTCAGTCGTATTTTTAACCACC
>JAITDV010000296.1 GCA_031282385.1 Planctomycetaceae bacterium
AGTTAAAGGCGGTTTTTTGCTGTAGGTTTTTTGTTGCGTTGATGTATTTTTAGGTTAGAGAAAAGGTCTATTTACGCAGATTCTTAACAGCACTGAGAATTTCGCACGTTCCAACTAACAGTTTAAATAGCGCAACAAATTTCTGCATTGTCCCTGTCGGTGCGAAATCAAAATATAAAACGGCAAAGGCACAATGACAAATTGATAAATTGCTGCTATTGAATATGTTCGATTACAAATACACATGACTGAATAGTTACATCTACATTAACAATACGGCACAACCAATAGACTTTTTTATGTTACAAAATAATTTTTTTTGTGTTGGTGGTAGTGGTTGACACAATTGGGCGGTGTGATAAAATTTTGCAAATGTTTTGGGGAATTAGCTCAGTTGGGAGAGCGTCTGGCTGGCAGCCAGAAGGTCATCGGTTCAAGTCCGTTATTCTCCACTTGGTAATCTTTTTGTAGTGATTATTCTGTATGGTTTCTGATTGTGTGTTTTGTTCGATTTCTTTTTGTGGTTGAGTCAATGGTTGTTGTTTCACTATTGATATTAAACTGTTCACACTTTAAATTTCATTTTTCTTTATTCTAAATGGAACTTCTAAAAGCTCATTTTGTCCACGAATTTTCACGAAAAGATCACGAATTAAATAATTTGTGCAGATTCGTGTCAATTCGTGGATAAAATAAATTTATTGTCTAAATTTGTCTATCCTGTAAATTTCGATAATTCCGTCAAAAATAGGTTTTTAGAAGTTGCCTAAAGTGAGTTTGGTATAGTATTCGATTATACGGTAATTTCTTTTATATCTATTATTTACTCTTGCAAGAACATAAAATTTCTACTGAACGGTTAAAAATACTTCTTGACACAAAATTGAAAAATCATTACAGTTCGCAATAAATCTTTACTTGATTCATAATTTTCATTGCTCCAAACTAAGCCATGCGGCGTATTTTTCGTTTCAATAAATCGAACTTGATTTTTGTTTCAACGATGCTTGTTGCAATTTTTTTGATTGTAATTGGCAGCGATTGCCGTGCGCGCGGGAAAGTTGGACAAGATAATATCGGCACTGTTATTTCAAATAAGTCGGCAAGAGATTTGTCCAAAAATAATATGCCGAAAAATAATCTTGCCGATTCTGTTGATAATCATAATTGGTGGCCAGATGAAATTGCAGTTCCGTTTGATGCAATTTCTAATTCTCAAATTGCTAAAGACAACCCAAAAACAAATGCACAAATTGAACATACCCAAGTCAATTCAAAATCAAAAAACAATAATTCACTTTCAAACAACACCGATAACAATCGTAACAATAGCGCAGAAAACAATGTTATAATCCCGCCGCGTCAACTTGCATTGTTACCAATTGAACCGAAACCGCTTCAAGCAATTAACGGTACAATAAATCAGGACAATAATTTCGAACTGCAAAATAATAAAAATTCACACCCACGCACAATCAAATCAAACAACACGAATAATAAAACGCCGATAAAAACTGTTGCTGCAAATGAATTGTTGGAAAATCAATCAGACACGGCAAATTCAAGTACCGGCATGTCTCTCCGCGAATTTGAAACAATATTGACGCAAGCAAAATGGCAACCCAATATTCAACTTGAACATTGGCTCGACAACGGAATGAAATTATCTGAAAATAAAAAAGATAACTTATCAAAAGAACGCCGCGAACAAATTAAACAATTGAATCTTTCCGATAAAGAGAAATTGAAAAATAATCAAAAACAAAAATACATTGACGAACTTATTTCAACTTGGCGATGGTACAACAGTGATATTGATGAACTTGTAAAAAAACAACTTGATCCCGATTCAGAATCGCGACCTATTTTTCCTGTTGACCCTAAAATATTTCTTGAAAAAGATACTTACCAAAACGCTAAATACAATATTTTGCGGGCGAATGCTGCAATTTTGATGGGACGTTGTAACGATTATGATGCTGTTAATTCGCTAATTGAAATTGTGAAAAACGAGCGGTTGGACGGAATAAGATGTGCGGCTGTTGAGACGTTGGGCAAAATGGAACATGTCGGATTTGAAGTATTGATACCGATGTTGGAATTTGCGCGAAAAAGAAATAACGTTACAAATAATCACACTGATAATAAACATGACAATAATGATCTTGACGACGATACAAATATTGATCGCGGCAACAGAAAAAATCTGATTACTATAATCAATAAAGTGCTTTGGGCGGAACTGTTGGTTGCGATTGCGAATAAAATAGAACCTTGGGAACATCCGTGTTTTCTTGATTCGCTTGCAGCTGATGAAGTTGAAGTACGGCGGGCAAGTGCGAAATTATGGCGATTGCGATCACAAGCGGTTGGGATAAACAATCGCAGTAATGCAAATTATCGTAACGAAAAAGATCAATCAGAACAATTAAGGCAATTACCGCGGCGATTCCTTGTTTTTGCACGGCAAGAAAATGATTTGCAGACGCGAATTGAAATTATTACGACGCTTGGGATTTGGAAAGAGCCGGAGATTTTGGATATTGTTACGAATGATCTTAATCATGCCGACATGCGATTACGTTTTGCGGCGATGGACGCGGTTACGGCTGCGGAATGTAAAGCGGCGGAACGGATTTTGAAAGATAAGCTGCGCGATATATCAGTCAAAACACGCGCAAAAAGTGCTGAATCATTGCGTAAACTTGGATTTATTGATGAAGTGTTACGGCTTGCAGACGACAAGGAACATGAAGTACGTATTGAAGTAGCAAAATCTATAGCATTTGCACCAAATCCGCGCATATTAACATTAGCGCAACGATATATCGAAAACGATTACGAAGATGTAAAACTTGCAACTTTATATTCACTTGCCGAATGGGATCGAATTGATTTAAGCGGTAAAATTTTAATTGAATCATTGCAAAATCGCAGCTTGAAAGTGCGTAAATTAAGTGCTGAAATATTGTCAGGTTATTTTCCTACAGCAGTTGAATTGTTGTCAAAAAATCACGCTTCCGATAAAGACAGAATAAAAATCGTTACAGAAATAAAAAAACAACTTGATGAATATTTGCAATCGTCCGAAAATAAATCGGAGTCAATTATTCTTGCAAATAATAAGGTCGAACAAAGAGTTAAAAGAGTTACCAAAAACGGCGCAAATAATAATATTGAATTTAGCAAAATTGAGATTGATGAGGTTTTTGAATTAGTGGATAGGTTGCATAATTCGGGGTTGCTGATAATTCAAAAAGAAGAGATCAAACGGAAGTTAGTGAATTATGGTGATCGGTTATTGCCTATTCTCGAATATTTGTACGAAAATTATGATAATTTTGAGTTGCCGAAATTAGTTGACGCTGTGCTTGCAGACGTCAATGAAATATTTGGTTTGATATTGCTTCTGGATTCAGATTCGGAAATGAATCGGCGTAAGTCTGCTGTAGATTTATTAGGACGGAGTAAAGTTGAATCTTTAGGCGGTCTTGCGTGTTCGCGGATTTTGGAACGTGCATTATGTGAATCGGATATGTCAATGTTGGTGATGTATCTTAAAATATTACGAAATTCTGATGCGTACAAATCGCGGTATCTTGCGGCAAGTGTGCTTAATGCGGAATTTAATTCGGTAGAGCTTCGGCGAATTGCCTGCGATGTTTTTGGAGAGCTTGGCAACGGTTACGATCTTATTATCGTTGCGCAAAATCTAGGCGACCAACGTCGTGATGTTTCGCACGCGGCATTTACGGCAATGGTTAAAATTTTGATGCGGCTTGAAGGCAATGAATTTGAAGATGAACGCGATAAAGCAGCGACAAAGTTATGGTCAAAATTCGTCGGCAGTGATTCGTTTAGCCAAGTTGAAATCAGTGCAGCGGTTTATTTATTGGGCGACGAATCCGGTGCGAAATCATTACTTCGGGAATCATTCTCACCGGATGTAAAAATTCGATTGCATGTTGCCAACGTGATTGGAATAATGGGCGATTTGGATTTTATGTCAATATTAATTAGATATCTTGACGACAAAGACACAAATGTTCGTCAAGCGGCTTTGACAATATTACCCAAGTTGGCAGGTGAGGATATAGGAATTATTGAAACGAAAATTCCTATCGAACACGAACTCTCACAATCCCAAAAAAAGATCGCCAGATGGAAAAAATGGTACAAAAATAATGATACAAAATGAAAACCATTTTTAAAGTAGTACAAAAGAGTATAAGAAAGTAATAGCGTAGAGTTTGTTTGAAAATTGCTTTGTTTAAAATCGGAGTTTTAAACTGTTCACACCTTAAATTTCCTTTGCCGCCGCCTGCTTAGCTGTCGGAAAGCAGGTATTTACGCTCTTGAGCCGTGCAATTTATAATACGAACAGTATACACCCTTTAGTCCTGCAATTTATAGTACGAACAGTATATCCCCAATAGTTACCATTAAATATTGTGATTGAGATTCTTTTTGAAAATGATATTATCCTTGCGGTGAATAAGCCGTCTGGATTGCTTACACAAGCGGTTCATGGAATTGATTCGTTGGAATTGCGAGTGAAGTCGTATCTTGCGGGTCGGTCTGATGCTGGTTTTGATACTGAAATTGCTGGTATTTATCTTGGCGTACCGCATCGGCTTGATCGTCCGGTTTCGGGCGTGATTCTTTTCGGCAAAACTAAACGAGCAACACATCGACTTTCTGAACAATTTGAAAATCGCAAAATTGACAAAATATATTGGGGAATAGTTTCAGGAACAGTTGACGCCGATGAAGGTACATGGATCGACTATATGCGTAAAGTACCAAATCGCCCAATTGCAGAAATCATACAACCAATAAATCCCGACGCCCGTGAAGCAATTCTACATTACAAAGTACTAAAACGATTCAAAATCAACAATAATTCCTTCACACATCTGGAAATCAAACTCGAAACAGGAAGAATGCACCAAATCAGATTACAATCCGCCACTCACGGATACCCAATTCTCGGAGACGCTACCTACAACTCAACATTGCCATTCGGAGAAAATTTCGATAATGACCGCTGTAGAGAAATCGCGTTGCACGCACGCTCAATCACCTTTCAAAACTCGATCACACACGAACAAATAAACCTAATCGCACCAACTCCACAACTCTGGAAAGATAAAATTTGGAATGCAGAATCACACTCGTAACAATATACTATACTCACCACACTTGTAATGCGGAAGTTTTGTTTTAAACTGTTCTCACTTTAAAATTTCATTCACTGCCGTCTGCTCACCTATCTGAAAGCAGGCTTTTACGCTCTTGAGTCATACAATTTATAGTACGAACAAGTATAACCGAACATTAAAGTGTGATGCGTATAAATCGTTTTCTTGTAACGAAAAATCAGGCGCTTTTGGTCAAAGAACGGAACGTGTTGTCGAGGTTAATATCTTTTTTGCGAAATTCTTCAATAGTTCCGTCAAATACTAACTTGCCCTCATTGATGAATAACACGCGTGATGCGACAGCTTCGACTTCTTGCAAGATATGAGTTGACAACAAAATCGTTTTTTCTTTACCGATCTGTTTTAGAGTTTGTCTTACATCGTAAATTTGATTTGGGTCAAGCCCCGCCGTCGGTTCGTCAAGAATTAATACGTCCGGTTCATGTAATAGAGCTTGTGCCATTCCTACGCGTTGACGAAATCCTTTTGACAACTTGCCGATTGGCTTGCCGTAAACTGTCTTCAACGAACACAAATCAACAACGTATGAAATTCGCTCTTCAAGTTTACGCCCTTTAATACCGCGCGCGTCGCCAAAAAAACGTAACAATGACGCCGGCGACATATCTGGGTAAAGAGGTCCATTTTCCGGCAAATATCCCAATTTCGCTGCTCCGGCAATCCTGTCAGTTGCCATGTCGTGTCCTGCAATTTTTGCAGTGCCGCGAGTCGCCGACAAATAACCCGTCAACAACTTCATTGACGTACTCTTACCCGCACCATTGGGTCCAAGAAATGCCGCCACTTCGCCCTTGTTAATACTAAAAGAAACATTGTCAATTGCCGCAAATTCACCATAATACTTTGTCAATTCAATTGCATCGATCATTGCTGAAATCATTTTCGTCTCCTTATCAAAATTTAATTTTAAGTTTAGTTTCAATTTTTTGTTTAATTTTCCTAATAACCTTCACGATACTTTCGCAATTCAGATCAATTATGGACAAACTATCACCCATTAATCCAAATTAACCCAACTCGCAAAATTCGTCGCATATTGTACACAACTTTAACCAATCCGTGAATAGCTGCCAAGACCATTATTTAGTAGTCCCTGAAAAAGTCTTTTTGTTGTTTTAATGGCAGCCAACTTGTTTGTGGCGAGTTCGTTTGAGCATCTGAATGAGGACTCCTTGTCAATTAATTTTGATAATATTTACAAGGTTTTAAGGAAAATCTCGGATAAAACAATAACTACCTTGCAAATTATAACACTCAATTGCAACCAGATAAGCCCAGAATTTATAGCACCAAATGACTTTTCAAGGGACAACTATTTAAACTGTTCTCATTTTAAAAATTTTGCACTTACAATTTAAATGTTGTTCACGGAAAACTCCTACGGAATAAATGTTGTTAGAGTTACAAGATAACTATTCAGCGGCAGTTACAAACATTCTTTTTCTGTTCCTAAAGGGACGGAAAATTGAAAGTTCATAACCGCTATTGAATAGTTACTGAATATGTTCGATAAAAAACATACGTTTTAATTGTTACTTAATTGTTACGAAAATTAAATTATCAAGATTATGCATGAACAATTATTCTTTTTTAACGTCAAGTTCTTCGATGATGATATTTGTATTTGTATAAATATCAATGTCAGCGGCAATCTTTAACGATTCGAGTACAATTTTTGACGCGGATAAATCCGTATGATTTATCAGTGCTTTTGCTGCCGACATTGCGTAATTTCCGCCGCTGCCAATTGCCAGAATACCGTCCGACGGAATAATCACATCACCATTGCCAGACAATAACAACGTTGACCCCGCATCAACCACAATCATCATCGCCTCCAATCGTCGCAACGCTTTGTCCGTCCGCCACTCTTTCGCCAACTCTGTTGCTGCTCGCGGAATGTTAGCTGGAAAATCCTTCAACTTCGCCTCAAAACGCTCCAACAACGCAAACGCATCCGCCGTCGAACCCGCAAATCCGGTAATAACACGTCCATCAAGCAACTTGCGAATCTTGTTCGCATCCGACTTCATTATCGAACTCCCAAGCGTTACTTGACCATCGCCGCCAATAGCAACATTGTCTCCACGCCTAACCGTTAATATAGTTGTACTACGTGATTTCATATTTCCTCACCTCTAATTAAAAATTTTTTTTGCAAAGGGACAATCGGCAGAATGTCCCAAAACTACCAATAAAAACATCAAGTAAACGCACTGCCGCACGCCATAAAAAACTTTTTGTAACATTAAATACAATTCATAAAAAATTATTTGATTGCAAACAAAATTACAGCTAAAACTGAAATTAATCGAAATCAAAAAAAATCTTTTTAAGTGTTGTACTATAAATTGCGAGACTCAAGAGCGTAAAAGCCTGCTTTCCGATATGTAAGCAGTCGGCAACAAAGGAAATTAACGTGTGAACAATTTAAAAATGCGAACAATTTAATAGACCTTTTCGCTAACCTGTAGGAGACCACCCCCGACCCCTCCGAAGGAGGGGAATTATTCGCCTCCCTCGGAGGCATCTTCTTATTCCCCTCCTTCGGAGGGGTTAGGGGTGGTCTCGGAGGAGTTAAAGGCGGTTTTTCGTTGTAGGTTTTTTGTT
>JAITDV010000305.1 GCA_031282385.1 Planctomycetaceae bacterium
AACAAAAAACCTACAACAAAAAACCGCCTTTAACTCCTCCGAGACCACCCCTAACCCCTCCGAAGGAGGGGAATTATTCCCCTCCTTCGGAGGGGTCAGGGGTGGTCTCCTACAGGTTAGCGAAAAGGTCTAATAGTTACTTTAATTTTCAGTGATTCCTAAACTCTAATTTATCTTTTTGCCATAGGAGAAATACAATGACAAAAAAATTAACATCATATATATCCGCAAATATGTTCAGATCAATAATGAATTTGGTATTCTTACCGTTTTTTGTGTTGGCGGTTACGAGTGGTTTATTGGCGTATGATAACGGTATTGTGCCGGTCAATACTCCTGAATCCGCTAAACGCATGATTGAGGATTTGACCAAAACTTTCGGAAACAAATACCCCAAAGGAAACGAATACTTGAAAAAAATCGAAACTATAAGCGATAAACTCAAGCAAAATCCCAATGACACGGTACTTAAAAATGAATTTGACGCTTTACTTCGAGAAGCTGCACTTGCTAATCCGTTATTGGATTTTGACAAGATTCTTGTTGTCCGCCGTAACACTGCGGGAAATAATTTCGGATTCATCGGTCTCAACTCACATACAAACGAAGAAATCAGACGGCACGGTTGGGACAACGAAATTGCGGTTTTGAGTGATTTGCGGACGGCGCCGAAATTGACGCCGATTTACAAACATCCCAATGGGGCTCCGATTCGTGATCTTGACTTGCATTTTGACGGCAAGCGGGTAATGTTCTCGTCGGTCAATGAAAATAAGCGGTTTGCGATTTATGAAGTCGGAATAGATGGGCAAAATTTGTGTGAGCTTACGCCGAAGGGGCTGAATGATGTTGACTGGTTTGATTCGTGTTATTTGCCGGAGGAAGGTGTTTTTATAACCGCGTCCACGGCAGGAATGCAAGGTTTACCGTGTGAAAACGGCGGGAAACCAATGGTCAATCTTTACCGTGTTGTTACCGGCAAAAAAAGAGAAGACGGTTCGTTTGACCCTCCGCAAGTCAGACAATTGACTTTTGAACAAGACAGTGATTGGCATCCGTCGGTTATGCATGACGGGCGTGTAATGTATTTGCGTTGGGAGTATTCTGATATTCCGCATTACACGAGCCGTATTCTTTTCTCAATGCAGCCGGACGGACGAAATCAAAGAGCAATTTGGGGCAGTGGTTCTTATTTTCCAACAGCATATAAAAATCCGCGTGTTATTCCAGGACATCCAAGTATGGTTGTCGGAGTTGTGAGCGGTCATCATACTACAGGCGGCGGAATTCCTGAAACCGGCAGATTGGTTCTTATTGATCCGCAAATCGCAACAAAATATCCGTTCCGTTTTGACCCGACGTCAAAAGAATGGGGAAAACCATTGCAACATCTGAATATTTTCCCGCGAGTTTTCCCAAAAGAAGTTACAGGTTGCGTGCAAGAAATCCCGGGTTATGGACGCGGCGTTATCGGCAACGTTTACGATAATCAAGGCGGCAAAGGAAAATACAGATTTGTTTATCCGTATCCGTTGAGTGAAAATTATTTTCTTGTCAGTATGCGTGCCGACGGTCGCGGTATGTTTGATTTATATCTTGTTGACAGGTGGGACAACATGATAAAAATCACCGAGATACCGAATAATTCTCTTTTCCACGCAATTCCGCTTGTGCCGCGTGAACGTCCGCCGGTACGTTACGATATGACAAACAGCTCAAAAAAAGAAGGCACAATTTTTATCTCCGATGTTTACTTCGGCGGCGGTCTTAAAGGCGTTCCGCGAGGAAAAGCAAAATCATTGCGAATATTCGCGTATCATTTCGGATACCGCTCAAGCGGCGGACACGAATCCGTCGGGCAAAATTCAAGTTGGGACATTAAACGCATTCTCGGCACTGTTCCAATTGAAGAAGACGGCTCGGCAATGTTCAATGTTCCGGCAAATACGCCGATTTCCATTCAAGTACTTGACGAAAACGGTGCAGCAATTCAACTAATGCGCTCATGGACAGTTTGTATGCCGGGAGAACAACAATCTTGTATTGGTTGCCATGAAACTCCGCTTGAGGTTTCGCCGTCAAGAATTAATCCGCTTGCGGCAAAAAACAAACCTCGTGAAATTACACCTTGGCGAGGTCAATCGCGTCCTTTCGGATACGAAGCTGAAATTCAACCGATTTTGGACAAGAATTGCGTACATTGTCACAATGACGCAACTGCAAAGTCTCATAAAATACCTTCTTTTGTTGCCCAAAAAACCGGCAACTGGCAAAGTGATACTTCGTATTCCGCTCTCAATCCTTATGTTTGGCGGCCTGGTCCAGAGCCTGATCTTGACATGCTTGAACCGCTCGATTACCACGTGAGTGTGAGCGAGCTTGTGCAACGTTTATCACGCGGACATTACGGCGTTAAATTTGAAGGCGAATTGCGTGATCGGATTTACACGTGGATTGATTTAAATGTGCCGTATCGAGGAATGTGGAACAACAAAAAATATGAACCGCGACGGCTTGAATTGCAAAAACTTTATGCAGGAATTGACACTAACCCTGAAGAAGAATATCGCGAATCACTCGCAAATAAAGCTGCAAATAACAATATTGAGAAAAAATTATTGTCTCCTGAAGAATTGACCGCGGTAATCAAAAAGTATGAAGTAAACGATAACTTGCCGAAAATATTTAAACCCGTTGTAAAAGGCGATCAGGTAAGTAAGGAAGTGATTGTATTAGAGATTGAAAATGGCGTCAAAATAAAATTTGTCAAAGTGCCGGCGGGTGAATTTGTGATGGGAGATGTGTCAGGTTTATCGGACGAGCGGAAACGAAAATTGGTGAAGATTGAGAAACCGTTTTGGGTTGCGGAGTCGGAGTTGACAAATCAGCAATATGCAGTTTACGATCCGGAACACGACACACGGTATTTACATGAAGATGGTAAAGATCATGTCGTACCAGGTTATATCGCAAATCATCCCGATCAACCGGTTGCGAGAATCAATTTCAATGAGGCGAAAAAGTTTTGCGAATGGCTCTCGAAAAAATGCGGGAAAAATGTTTTGTTGCCGACAGAATCACAATGGGAATGGGCGGCAAGAGCAGGAACAGGAACTGCTTTTTGGTACGGAGACAAAGATACAGATTTCTCAAAATACGCAAATCTTGCAGGAGATGAAGTACGAGAAACAAGAACACAATGGGAAAACGGATCAACATTACATCAAAGACGTTGGTATGATGAGAGACAAGCATATCCGTTGCGGGATAATCGTTGGAAGGACAAGTGGTTTGTTGTAGATTATGTTAAGCAATATGAACCGAACAATTGGGGTTTGTATGATGTTATAGGCAACGTTTGGGAATGGACAATTCCAGAAATTGACAATACGCCGGAAGGCAAAGTTACGGCAAGAGGCGGCAGCTGGAAAGACAGACCCAATTTCGCCGGATCAACCGCAAGAGTATTCTACGAACCATGGCAAAAAGTCATGAACGTAGGTTTCAGACCAATCATTTCTGAATAGAATATACCTTTTCTCTAACCTAAAAATACATCAACGCAACAAAAAACCTACAACGAAAAACCGCCTTTAACTCCTCCGAGACCATCCCTAACCCCTCCGAAGGAGGGGAATAAGAAGACGCCTCCGAGGGAGGCGAATTATTCCCCTCCTTCGGAGGGGGCAGGGATGGTCTCCTACAGATTAGCGAAAAGGTCTATTATCAAAATTAATTGACAAGGAGTCTCCATTCAGATGCTCAAACGAACTCGCCGCGAACAAGTTGGCTACCATTAAAACAACAAAAAGACTTTTTCAGGGACAACCATATATGTTAGTTTATTTGCCAAATAGCCAATCTGATTAGGTCGGTTATTTTATTTGCATACAACACAGCGGCGGGTTCGTAACCGCAGTGCATCATACAATTTTCACAACGCGGGTCTTTACCGAATCCGATTTTTGACCAATCTGTTGAATTGATAAATTGATCGTATGTTTCGTAATGTTTGTCCGTAATCAGATAACACGGCGATTTCCAACCTTTGATATTACGTGTTGGATTTGCCCAAGCTGCACACGGTAAATTTCGGTCGCCGCATAAAAAATCCAAAAATGCCGGAGTTGCAGTAATTCTGAATTTCTTCAATCTTGTTCGTATCTCGCGGAATTTTTCGCAAATTTCTGACCGTGTAAGAAAAATGTTACAATTGTCCTCAGAAACTTTGACCGAATCATAACCATAACCCGGCGCAAGCATCATCCCGTCAACACCTGCCAATTCCAAAATCCGCGCAAGCTCAACAAGATCATCAACTGACGTCTGCTTGTACAACGTAGTATTCGTATAAACAAAAAATCCCGCCCGTTTCGCCGCCATTATCCCATTCATCGCAATATCAAACGCACCGCTCTTTTCCACAATCAAATCATGCGTCCGCGACGTTCCATCCACGTGAACATTCCAATATAAACGGCGCTTAACACGGCGATTGATTTTAGATAACTCGCAAAATTCTGATAATTTCGTGTCAAGCAATTGACCATTGGTGCAAAGATAAATATGTTTGCCAAGACGAAGCGTACTGTCAACTAACTCAATAATTTCAGGATAAATCAACGGTTCGCCGCCGCAAATACTGACTATCGGCGCTCCTGACTCCAATACCGAATCAACACACTCTTCAACCAAAAGCCGACTTGAAAGCGTATCTGCATATTCTCGTATCCGACCACAACCGCTGCAATGTAAATTGCACGCATGAAGCGGTTCAAGCATCAGAACAAGTGGAAATTTACGCTTGCCAAAAAATTTTTGCCAACACATGTATCGCGACATTCCACACAATAAAGATAAAGGAAACCGCACAAATAAACCTCTATATTTTTCGTAACGTTAATTCTAAAACAAATTAGTAACTATTGATAAACTGTTCACTCTTTCATTTACGTAATATTTAATTGGTTTAATCAATTGATAGAACAATTGCACTGTTCATACTATAAATTGCGCAACTCAAAAGCGTAAAAGCCTGCTTTCCGATAGGTAAGCAGGCGACGGTAAACGAAATTTAAAGTGTGAACAGTTTAATAAAATCAGAAATAAATACAAGAGCTTTTCCTTTAGTCTTGGCGAGTGGTATTGACAACTTTGAAAATACGGCAGATTTGGTAATTATTCGTAACTATTCAGTTGCAGGATTCGATTAGTTAGGAAAAGGGGTTAGAGGTTAGGAGTAGAAACGAAGCAGACCAAAAACACAGTAATATAATAGACCTTTTCTCTAACCTAAAAATACATCAACGCAACAAGAAACCTACAACGAAAAACCGCCTTTAACTCCTCCGAGACCACCACCCCTAACCCCTCCGAAGGAGGGGAATAAGAATACGCCTCCGAAGGAGGGGAATAAGAAGAAGCATCCGAGTGAGGCGAATAAGGAGACACCTCCTTCGGAGGCGAATATTCCCCTCCTTCGGAGGGGTCAGGGGTGATCTTCTACAGGTTAGCGAAAAGGTCTATTATCAAAATTAATTGACAAGGAGTACCCATTCAGATGCTCAAACGAACTCGCTGCGAACAAGTTGGCTACCATTAAAACAACAAAAAGACTTTTTCAGGGACGACTAGATAAAAAAGCACAAGACTGAACTGTTACATTTCAACAACAAAATATAAAATCGTATTGAAATGAATTGATACCAAAAAAAGAAAACGGTATTTTAAACCGTTCATACTTGAATTTTCCTTTACCGCCGCCTGCTTACCTATCGGAAAGCAGGCTTTTACGCTTTTGAGTCCCGAAATTTATAGTACAAGCAGTATATTTTCAGCATCCCCCCTATTGACGGAATATGATTTGTAAGTGTAATGTTAACTTCGATTTTTCCGTGAAGGTCGGAGTATTTTGAAATTTGCGGGAAGATAACAAAGATCGGTAAAAATTAATAGTGGTTTGGATATTACCGGTCTATGATAATATCTTGTAGTGCGGCATTGCTCTCGCCGATTGGCAAGAAATGTATCACGAAGGATGTATTTAGGGAGATGTTATTTTTGATTTACATCAACTCTTAAAAACTTAACTAAATTTTAACGTTAAAAACAACTAACCATTGGAGTCTGTGCTGAAATAGCGCAAGTTGAAATGAACTTCAGAAAATTTATCGGCGGTCTGTTTGAAATTAGTATCATTTTTTATTCTGTCTTTGTAAAACTCGCAAGCTGTATATTACATCAATCTAACAGTTTTAGATTTAGGAAAATTGCCTGCCGTTTTTTATGGCAAACAATAGTTGTCTTGACAAGTGTTGCAATGGTTATTCAACCGCCGCTTGCAATTTTCATTTATGCTCAATTGCCTGCAATTGTTCCTGACGGGCGAACTCAAACCAGCGTAACTTCAAATCAAGCAGGAACGATTACGGATGTTCGTACCAACTCAGTAAAAGGAATCAACGCCTACAACTCATTCGACCGCTTTAATGTTCCAAACGGGAACACGACTAACCTTCATGTTCCCGATTCCGCAAAAAATCTTGTCAATCTCATTCACAATGAACGTTCTCAAATTGATGGCGTTTTAAATTCTTACAAAAACGGTCAAATTGGCGGCAATGTATTTTTCCTTAATCCGCATGGTGTAGTTGTTGGTGCAAGCGGTACGATTAATGTGGGTTCGTTGCATTTGCAAACTCCGACACAACAATATCTTAAAGACTTGGTTTCAGAAAACGGAGAAATCAGCGCAGTTCACGAACAGCAACTTTTTGAAGGCAAAGTTCCATTGAGTCCGAGTGGCACGATTACTGTTAAGGGCAAAATCAACGCAGTTGAGGAAGTTCAACTTAAAGCAGGCGATGTTAATATTGCTCAAGGTGCGAAAATTCGTGCAGGACGGCAAGTTCAAGTTGAGTTTGGTGATTTGGTTAATGTTAGAGATGTGAATTGGGGCAATGATCTTGTGGTTACGCCGGAGGGCAAGATAAAAATTGTTGCAACTAATAATGTTGAAGTTGCGGGAGAAGTGAAGGCGGATGCAGTTGAGGATGCAGTTGAGGGCAACAAGGCGGGCAATATTGAAATTGAGGCGGGTAACGACATAAATGTACGTGAGGGTGCAGAAATTTCCGCCAAAGGCAACGGCGAAAATTCTGACGGAGGCGAAATAATAATTTATGCTGAAAACAATTCGACGCTTGAAAAAGACGCGACTGTTGATGTTTCATCGCAAACCGGTACAGGCGGTTTCATTGAGTTTTCGGCTAAAAAGTTGGTAACGATGCAAGGTTGGGGGTTGAAGTCTTCGTCCGGCGGTACAATTTTGATCGACCCTACCGATTTAACTTTTAACGGTGAAGGAGATGATAAATTTACAGACGGAGCGAACATTGAAATCACCGCAAGCGATTCGATTACGTTGAATGATGTTTACTTTTCTACACGTAAAGTCAACGACGCTAATTTGTCCGGTGCAGAAAAACGTAATGCTCATCTGACTGGTAATTCAACAGGCAATTCCGGTGATATCATAATTTCTGCGCCGAATATAAAGATTGAAAATTCGACTCTTATTGCTTCGGCAACCGGCAGTTATTCTGCCGGTAATATTCTTTTCAATAAAAAATCTACCGATGAGAATCTGTCTTATGGATACGACAAGGCAGATGATTTTACGATTCCAGGTACAGATGATAAAGGGCTTTACGTTAAAATTATCAATTCGTCCCTTATCGCGAATTCCGCAAAAAGCAGCGATACAAACGGGCAAGTTCTGATCAATCTGCAAATCGGCGGTAAATGGTATGACCAGATGGATATTGGCGGAAATGTAAAGGCAGAAATTACATTTGACAGTGATTCGAAAATAAAAGCCAATGCAGTGGAAATTACCAGCGCGGTTATTTTGGGAAACAGAATAGAAAACGTGATCCCCGATTCAACCCCCGAACTTTCTGAACTCGAAGCCGAAGAAAATAAATCGGAGTTGCTCAAAGTGTTAGGCAAGGTAACTGACATGATCAATACAGTTATAGATAATGCACAAGATAAAACTGTATGGCTTGAAAATAATCTTTTGGGTTTGTTGCCGGTAAACGTCAATGTGCATCTTGCCGGATCTGAAATCAATATAGCCGGTAATATTACAGCGGAACGTACAATCAACATTGATTCCGCTGCCGCCGCCGATACGTCATTGTCAACTCACTCGATTATTGCGATTTTGGGCGTTTCCGCTGCTTATATGAAAGCTGTTTCTGAGGTTAACATTTCAGGCACATTGAAAACAAATCAACGCGTTGCGACAGAGAATAATGAAGGATTTGCTGGTATTTCGATTCGTTCTTTTGCGGATACCAAAGTTGAAATATCGACAGGAACTGTTGGTTTTCTTACCGGCAACATGTTATATTCCAAAGTACCCGGCGAGTTAGTTATTTCAGTCGGCGTTGAGGAATCCGTTAATCGGATTAACGTTGCGCAAGGAGCAAATTTAAATTCGTCGGAAGACATTGAAATCCTTGCCTCGACAAAGCGGAATAATGATGTGAGTGCAAAAGCGGCAGAAGAAAACGGAAGAGCAAAAATTGCTATTGCGACGGCGGTTATGGTTGGCAAGTCGGAGACGGCTGTTAATGTGAACGGCACTCTGACCGCTGTAGATAAAATTGATATTTCTGCAATTACGGAAAATACGGCAAACGCCGCCGGTGCAACATCAGCGTTGAATGTTACTGATTTAAGCGGTATCATTGGCGAGGTCGGTTCGATTATAGGAAAACTAAAAAACCCGATGAAATGGACGCCTGACGATGAAAACAAAAGCGAATGGTCATTGTCTTTCGCCTTCGCGTTGCTTCTTGACAATATGGACAATAGCGTAACTATCGGCGGTAACGCAAAAATTACGGCGCCGAGTGTAAATATTGCTTCATACACTAAAGACCCGTTAGAAATTCTGGCAAATGCCAGTGGCGGACACTATTTCACCGAACAATGGAAAGATTCCGCAAATCGTGGTGAAGCCGGATACGGTCCGACGGAGCCGGTTTACGCTACTGATTCTGATGGAAATGTTATGAAAGATGAAGATGGAAATCCAATTCCCGCAAGAGAGAATGTTGAAAAAGACAGAGATAACGTTTACACATTCGCAGTACCGATATTAGTTGTCAACAATTCAACTGTAACAAAAATACTCGATAATGCGCAAATTAACGCAAGTAATCAAATCAATATAACAGCCAAAACGGAAATACCGCTAGGCGACATTCATCCGATTTACTCGCTTTATAACAACATAAAGGATGATGGTTTTCTGGTGGGCGACTTGACAGAGTTGTTCGGAATGTTTAATTCCAACTTGGGATTGGATAATTTTAACGTCTGGTCGCTCACGTCGTCAGAATCTACGAAAAAAGCGGTTGGAGTAATGTTAGGCACGAGTGTTGTGAACAATGAAACTATTACGCAACTCGGCAATATTACGATTGACGGCATTGACAACATTGACGCTGATCTGCTAGTCAGCGCGGACACGATTTACGAACAAATCACACTTGCCGGAAATATGAGGTCTTTTATTTCCCGTCTGCCGACGGCATCGGACATAACATCGATAAATAATAAACTTAACAATTATACAAGCGGCAAAAAAACCGGCGATATTTTTCAAAATATGTGGGGGGCGCAAGCGGATTCCGCTATCGGCGCAGCGGTTCTTGTTACTTATATTGGTAACACAACGATTGCCCGCATTGACGGCGGAACGATTAAAGTGAAAGACCTTGATGTTGCGGCGGCAACGAAGACGCTTGATATTGGAATTTCTCTTGGTGCGGCGTCCGGCGGTGAAACTGGTTTTGAGGGAATGTTTGGCGTATCGGTGTTGAACAACTATACTCT
>JAITDV010000334.1 GCA_031282385.1 Planctomycetaceae bacterium
GGAGGGGTTAGGGGTGGTCTCGGAGGAGTTAAAGGCGGTTTTTCGTTGTAGATTTTTTGTTGCGTTGATGTATTTTTAGGTTAGAGAAAAGGTCTAATATTTGCAAGGTTTTAAGGAAATTCTCGGATAAAACAATAACTATATTGCAAATTATAACTCTAAATTGCAACCAGATAAGCCCAGAATTTATAGCTCCAAATGACTTTTTCAGGGACAATTAAATAGTTACAAAAAATCAAACAACAACACGGCAAAATTGAAACGAAATGATTTTACGATTGTTTGATGTTGGTTGTGGTTTTGCGTGATTTATTTTATTTTTATTTTTCTATTTCTGTTATTTTAATTTTGTTTTCGTTTGAGTTTGCTTTTAGTTCCGGGGCGTACATGGCTTCTATTTGGGTGGGCAATGCGCTGAAGTTACCGGGTTGTTCGGCTATGAAGCGGTAAGTTACAGAATGTTTGCCTCGCATTAATCGGTACACGAAAAATAATACACGCTCGTCTCTAAACTCAACATACGCTCCTAACTCGTTACCATTGTAGCCGCTCCGCACTTCCACCGGTTCAAAACCTGCACATTTCCAATCTCCAATTAAAATACTCTCATAATCATTCTTGCTCTCAACTATAAGCTCAACCTCAACCAAATCTCCACTCTCAAAACGTTCCGTATCTGTACGCTTGAATTTCTCAACACGTTGCCCAAAAACTTGACCGCGATTGCCAATCACATCAACACGCGCCGAATCATCACGTTTTAACAAATACAATCTCCGCGAAACTTTCACCTCTAAACCCGTACTCTTGATTGAATCCTCCAAAGTAAAATTCTCTAAATACGCATTGAAATAAAGCGGAGAATTATTACTATTGGTGTTGTTTGAGTTGTCAATTTTATTGTTGCGTTTTCGAAATTCTATTTTGTGTTTACCGGAAGTGATTTCGTTGCCGGACAAGACGAATGTATTGTCGATTTCAAAAAGATTTTCAGGCGTTATTGTAACGGTTTTTTTGATTTCGCCGTCAAATAAAATATCTACTGTCAAGTTTGGTTTTGATTCGCCGGTTTGTTTCAAATATTCTGCAAACGCTTCAATACAAATTGCCGTATCGCGAGTTGAATTCCAATAAGTTGCGTGTCGTCTGTTGTTGAGTAAATATTTGACAAGCCGCGGCGCGATTGGACTTTTGGCATCAAGCCGCATCAATAATTTCAGATAATATGCTTGAGTCTCAAATTCGCTTCCGTCCCAAGTCCACCAACACCAATTATTATATATTCTCAAGTTGAGATATGCGGTTTGGTTTTCGTCATCGTTGACAAGATATTGTTCAAGAATTTTTACGCAATCTTTTGCCCGTTCAACATCGCCCAACGAACCGGACTCAAAAATACCTAAAAGTGAAACACCATACGGCGTAAGTTTACCGCGATCCCGCCAAAGAAAATCACGCATCAAAACAACATCGGGATTGGATTTGTAATACGCGGATTTATCGTTACGAGTATTATGCAGCGTCTCAAATTCGCTTAACACCGTTAAAACAAACGCATCGGCAGCGTCGGCGTATTGTTTTGTTGCTTTGTCTTTTTTTTCTTTTTCGGGCAATTGATAATCTTGTAACTTTTTCACTTCGCGGGCTTGATATTGTAAAAGCCATTGGCGACCGCGATTAAGAGTATTATCATTGTCGATTTTAACATCGTTACTTTTTGCCAGTAGCAATCCGTGCAAAACCAATGCCGTTAAATGTGCTGAACTACGCTCATAATTTCCGCCAAACCAACCCCAACCGCCATCGGGACATTGCATTTGTGTGAGCTTTGTAATGCCTTCTTTAACCATTTCACGAACTTGTTCAATATTGTAAACCGGATTCTTTTTTTGTAACGAAAATTCTCTTGCAATTGCCGGTTTACGATTTGTACCAAGCTCTTGAGCGTTTAAGTTCGCGTGTGTTTTTTCCAATTTTGCCAAGTCGATATTCATATCGATTAGTATTTTTTGGACAATTACTGTTGGCAGGAAGCGGTTGAGAGTTTGTTCGGTGCAGCCATACGGATAGTCGGAAAGATACGGCAACGCATCAACCAACGACATAGCAAGAGTTGGCGAATATCGTAACGTTAATTTCGTTTGTTCGGGTTTACGTTCTTGTGGAATATTGATTGTAATTTCATTTGTGTTTTTGTCAGACGCGATATAGCCTGACCATGATTCTTGTTTCAAAATTCCATGAACGTAAACCGGCAATATTTTTTCTATCGCGTCTGATTCTTCATCGGTTTTGGCAAACATTCTAATTTTTGCGTTGCCTGCTTTTTTCGCGTCAACAAGCCAATCAATTTTGGCTTCACCGTTAGATGCAACTTTGATCGTTTTTGAACTCAACTTTTTGTCAAAAGTAATCAAATCGTCATCGGTTTCAAGTTGTACTTGAATATTTTTGTCTGATTTCAAATAATTATGAACATTCGCAGTAAACAGAACTTGATCTTTTTCAACAAGAAATCGTGGAGTTTGCATTCGGATAATTAAATCTTTGCGAGTGATAATTTGAGCGGAGCCATAACCGACACGAGTTCCTTGCGACATTGTCCAAACGTTAATTTTCCAACTTGTCAAAGATTCAGGCATTGCAAATTCTACATTCGCAACTCCATCTTGATCTGTTTCGATAACGCCATTCCAAAATGCCGTATCAGAAAAATTACGACGAATTATCGGATCAATAAATCGATCCGAAATTGAATCGTCAAAAGCTGATATTTCGGCAATTGCATTATCATTATCAACTGATCTTAATTTTTTATTTGCAGATGGCGCATACGCCGACTTATGAAGTGAATCACTGACTCCGCCAAATTCCGATCCCGAACTGACATTGATTCTTTCTGAGCTTGATTCGTCAAAAGCAACAGCAAATACGTGATCAAACAAACCGATGTTTTGCATGTAAGGTTTATTGTGATTGAACATGTTTATAAAATTATAAACTCCAACATTTGTTTGGAAATTTTTATGGTTGTAACGTTTCCATTTCCAGAAAAATTCTTTTATGTTACCGATATTTGAACCTGCTGAAATATATTCGACAGATTTATCGTAAACGGAAATTACAATTTGCCCGACAACAGGTTTGCCGTCAAGATCAGTAACAATTAATTTCGCTTTTGCTTTTCCGGCAGGTTTATAATTTTCCGCGTCAGGTTGTACTTCGACATTTAAGATTCGTTTCTGCGGCGGTACAACTATTTCTTTAATTTCATTAAAAACTTTTCCGTCCGTAACCGTAATCGCTTCAACAAAAAAATTAGGCATATCACGCAACTCAACCGGAATTGGAATTTGTGTTGACTTGCCGTTTAATTTTATTGGTTTTATTGTTTGAGCAATTCCGTTTTCAGACCTGATCAAAAGATACACAAACGAATTTTCTTTATCGGTATTAATTCGCAAGTTGACGTTATCTCTCGGTGCAAATTCTGCTTTGTCCGGTATCAATTCGAGTGCATTAAATTTCCACGATTCGTTTGTGTTATGATTTCTATTTTCTATGTTTTGTTTTTCATTTAATTTTTGATAAACGTTGAACACGTATCCGCCTTCTTGTCCGTTAAGAGTGCAAGAAATTTTATATTGTCCTGCTTCAACCGCATTGAGTTTCAACTCTGCAAATCCTTCATTGTTAAACGTAACTTTCTCCGAATACACTTTCGTCTCTACAACATTAAAAGATTCTGTGCCGTTTTGTTTTGATTTTTTGTACGATAATTTATAGAGGTTTGCGTCACCTTTTCCTGTTACGGGTTTTCCGTCTATTCTTTTTGTCATAAAATTAACGTTGATTTTCTGATTCGGCGTGTAAAATCCTTGATTTGTGTAAGCGTAAATCTTGAACGGCTCATGAGCAACAAGTACAGAACTTGTGCCGATAATTGTTCGTCTGGAGTTATCGATTACTTCGGCAGTGATTGAATATTTATGACTGTTGTTGGGCAAAAATGCTTTGGCACTTGAACTGTCAATTTCAAATGTAACCGTTCCATCTGCGCCAATTTCTGTTTCATTAATTAGAACTTGTTCAGGCGGAGAATAATTGTAACGATTCCGAATAAACATCGGGCGGTAACAACCCCACTTGCCCCAATTTGGTAACCAATCCGCGTTATACGCAAACCAAGAATAACCGTTGCCGTAAAGCCAATCCCAATACCGCACCGGATGCCACTCTGAATTTTCAGTTGACCGCAATACTGAATATTTGACCGTCGCTTCTGTAACCGGCGAACCGAAAAAATATTTTGCCCGTACTGTTATCTTAAATTTTTCGCCAAGTGTAATTGGTTCGGTTGGTGAATCAATTGTTACCTCATACTCAGGCTTCTTGTACTCCTCAACACGGAAAAATCCGTTTTGTTCCAGCCACGCCGAAGTTATATTTTTAGTATTCTGAATCATTACGCGATAAATACCAAGCGCAGCATTTTTCGGCAAAACATAATTCGCCGTAAATCCGCCGTATAAATCTAACGCAACACCGCTCTTTTCTTCAACAATTTTACCTTGCGGATCATAAATTACGTAATCAATTGTTTTGCCATTCAATTCATTTGTATCCGGTTGATCGTATTTATTGTTTCCAATCCACGACTTAATTTCAACTTTATCATTCGGTCTGTAAACAGGACGATCCGTAAGAATAAACGCTTTGAAGTTAGCGTAAACGTTTGCATTATTGTTACCCAAATACAAATAATCGATTCCCATCACCGCGAGTCTTTTATCTTGCCCTTTGGCAACAACCATACATTCATTCAAATGTCCGCTTGGTAAAGTTGATCCTGTAAATTTAGCAATTCCATATTCGTCAGTTTTCGTGTTAATTTGTCCAAATTGTTTAACGTATCGATTACGTTGTGATTCTCTTTCATAACCGTATAGAATCTCAACATCCGCATCTTTGATAGGTTCTCCGGTTACAACATCAACAACTAAATACACTATTGCATCGTTAAACATTTTTTTAACAATTGCAGTATCATTGAGCCAAACGATATTCGCAACCGTGTTGCCGTTTTCGATTGTTGCCGCAATAAAATACAAGCCGGCTTTTTTGATCGGGACGTGAATAAAAGTGTCAGTGTTAAAATGATTTTTTGCCGGAGTAAGTTTTTCCGTCCACTCAATAGGTTTGCCGATAAGAAAATATTTACGCAATTGTTCTGGCGTCAATTGTTTATTGCTGAAGTCTTCTTGCAAGAGATTAGTAATTCGATGCAGACGATCACTCAAAGAACTGTGAGAAAAATTTACACGCGGTGATTTTTGTTGTTGTTCTCTTTGTGATTTTATTTCGTCAATATGCGCTTTAACATCAATTTCATACGCAGTCAATTTAACTTCTTTTCCGTTACGAAAAATATACCTCAAGTTTGCATTGAGTCCATTTACTTCTGAGCCTTCGTGTGTGAATTGTCCCCAGTTGCCGATAATTTGGTCAAGTTCTTTACGGCATTCGTCTAAATTCACTGATTTATCGTTACAAAATTCATCGATAAGATTACTCAAAATTTCAGCAGCTTTAACGAATTGCCGTCGGTTGGAATAGAACGACGCGAGTTCAGTTCCTGCTTGAATTTTCATTTGACCTGTTAAAACATCGTAAGCTTCGCGGCATAGTTTTAAATAATTATGCTCATCCGGCAATTTGAAACGTTTTATTCCAGCGGCAGTTTGAGCAATAGTTTCATCATCTGTAAGTAATTCAAGAGACCAAATGTTAGCTGTATTTTCCGGCTCTGAATTACTTATTCTGTAAATTTGATTTCTTATTGTCGGAGAACAATTTATCAGAGTTGTTGTACCGAATAAGCGATTGTTGGCTTCAGCACGTCCTAGCAATGTGATACCGCGAAATTTTTCAGGACAAATGTTTGCAGCTTGATTGAGTAGCCAAAGCCAACGTTCCATATCGTTTTTTGCAGATTCAAATGTTTCAGGCAAGTTGTAAAAAAGCGGATTGCCGTCAATGTCAACTGCGGCAGCTCCTCTGTTTGTATAAGGATACGAATTGTAATCAGAATAATCAGGTAACTGTGAAATATCCGTCAATATCTGCGGAGCAGCATTGTAACTTGAAAGGCGGTTCTCACGTATAACATCAGCCATATTGATGAAGAATTGTGCGGCGTCTTTTTTGTTGTCGTCTTTTATTACTAGCGGTATTGCCTGATTAAAAATTATCAATGCTTGTACGTAATCGCGTTGTCGTGTATTGACATATTTTGCGCGTCTGGTGTTTCCGCGAATGAATTTGTTGTCAAGAATTGTTCCTGTATGCTCAAGATACGCACTGTAAATTATAGCAATTTGTTCAAGTACACGCCAATCGTTTTTGTGGATCAATAATGCTTGTTCAAGAAGTTCATCAACTTCAGCAATACGTTTTAATCTTGTCAGACCATTGACAGCTTGTTTGATAGTGTCAGCGATTTTGATTTTGTGTTGCGTGATGTATTTGAGATTTTGCGGCTCTTGCGGATGTAGGATCAGTTTTTTCAGAATATCGTAGGCGTCCTTGAATTTGCCAGCGTTTATCAACTCAACAACTGATTCAGTTGTGTTGACGGAGGTGTTATTATTTTCCGTTTCATTTGCGCAACAGAAATTCTGATAAACGCCGCAAAAATTAAAATTGTTACCTTGCCAAACAAAAAGACCGGCAAGAAACAATACAAAAGTAAAAATGGTTCGCATTTTAATAATGGGTTAAAGTTTTTAGGTATTTTAAATTGTTCACATTTGGAAATCTCTGAACTGTTTATACTTTAAATTCCATTTACCGCCGTCTGTTTATATATTGGGAAGCAGGCTTTGACGTTCTTGAGTCTCGTAATTTTATGGTACGAGCTGCATAAAAATTAATTTTATTCGCATTCAGTCAATAAAAAACGAATAAATTTG
This sequence comes from Planctomycetaceae bacterium, assembly GCA_031282385.1. Lineage (GTDB taxonomy): Bacteria > Planctomycetota > Planctomycetia > Pirellulales > Thermoguttaceae > WRKP01. The sequence goes on from JAITDV010000334.1 coordinate 6,972, forward strand.
GTTTTGGTAAATGGTATTTTTTAGAAGTTTCCAAAATAAAAATAGACAATAGTTTTCAAAGTAGTTGTCAAATTGTAACTGACTAGGTTATTTTTTCCAGTTGTATGAAAATTAAGCTGATACAGTTTGTACAATCGATTGCGCGGCTCAAGAGCGTGTACTGTTCGTCCTATAAATTGAGAGACTCAAGAGCGTAAAAGCCTGCTTTCTAAGTAGGTATGCATGCGGCGGCAAAGGAAATTAAATTACTAACTATTTGGAAGGTTTCGTTTCCTTCTTCCTTGTTTTTGTATATGTTGTAGAATATTGACGGTTGTGCAATGAATTTCTTAGTGAATTTTTTGTGGTTATTTTAAGTATCCTGTTCGTACTATAAATTCCGCAACTCAAAAATGTACAAGCCTGTTTTCCAATAAGTAAGCAGGCGAAGGTAAAGGAAAGTTAAAGTGTGAACAGTTTAATAGTATTTGAATTCGTATCGGAGTGAAGGTAAGTAACATTTTACTGTAAGGATTGATGACGGATTCGAATTTATGTTTGTTATAAATTGAGATGGTTTCTCTTCAGGACAGTTTGGTTTCCAGTTCTGCGCGTACGTTGCCGGTGCGTGTACGCCATGATATTTCGGCACAACGACAACAATATCTCGGTCGTACTTATTGGATAATAAAAGAACCAATTGGTTCAAGATATTTCCGCTTGCAAGACGAAGAATACGCGATCATGAAATTACTCAACGGTGAAAGAAGTCTCGATGATATTAAGCGTGAATTTGAAAATATGTTTCCGCCGCAAAAAGTTTCTTTGGACGAAATTCAGAACTTTCTCGGACAATTACACCAAAACGGACTTATTATTGCAGCAACGCCTGAACAAGGTAATGAATTATTGAAACGAAAAAAGAAACGAAAAAAACAAGAACTATTCCAGAAATTCACAAACGTACTGGCAATAAAATTCAAAGGTTTTGATCCTGATACGATTCTTACTATACTTTATCGTTACGTTTATCCGCTTTTTCATCCGGCAATTATTTTGTTTTCGTTTTTACTTTGTTTATCAGCGTTATTACTTGTGGTGATCAATTTTGATACATTTCGTTCAAAGTTGCCTGAATTTAACCAATTTTTCAGCCCGTTAAATCTTCTATTACTAAGTGCAACTTTGGGCGCAACAAAAGTCTTACACGAGTTCGGACACGGACTAACTGCTAAATATTTTAAAGGTGAATGTCACGAGATGGGAGTTATGTTTCTTGTGCTTACGCCTTGTCTTTATGTCAATGTTTCGGATTCGTGGTTGTTGCCGAACAAATGGCATCGGATTGCGATTGCGATTGCGGGAATGTATGTTGAATGTGTGCTTGCGGCGATATGTACATTTATTTGGTGGTATTCAAATGAAGGTCTTTTGAATTATCTTGCGTTGAATATAATGTTCGTTTCGTCTGTGAGTACAATTGTTTTCAACATCAATCCATTGTTACGTTATGACGGCTATTACGTAATGTCGGATTGGTTGGAAATTCCAAATTTACGCCAGAAATCAACAAAAATTTTGACCCGAAAATGTATGCAATGGTTTCTCGGTATGGAACAACCGGAAGACCCTTTTTTGCCGAAACGTAATCAGATACTTTTTGTGATTTATTCGATTTCGGCGTTTTGTTATAAATGGGTTGTGCTTGCTTCGATTCTTTTTTTCATATACAAAGTATTCGAGCCGTATGGATTGAAAATTGTCGGACAAGCAATTGCGGTTGCGTCGCTTTTTAGTTTATTTATAATGCCGCTTTACAAAGTAATTAAATTTTTCCGTGTTCCAGGCAGGTTGTATAAAGTGAAAAAATTAAGATTTTATTTTTCGTTGTTGTTGGTTACGGGAATAGTTGCGTTTCTGTTATTTTTTCCGTTGCCGTATTTTGTCATTTCACCAGCAATAATTGAACTGCGCAGCACGCATTCGCAATACGTTTACATTCCAAATGCACCAGGCGGATGTAGGTTGAAAGAAGTCAATGTTAAAGCAGGACAATTTGTTCAAAAAGGCGATACGCTGGGCATTCTTGAAAATTTCGAGCTGCAAAATGAATTGATTTCGCTCAATGGAAAACTTAAAGAACTGCAAAAAGAACTGCAAACATTGCAACAACTCAAATTACGCAACAGTGAAGTTGCATTGCGAATCGAGCCTTTGCAAGAATCAATTGCCGCAACAAAACAAGTTTTAAAAGAAAAATTGCGTGTTTTTGATAATTTGACTTTGAAAACTGAATTGTCAGGCGTAGTTGTCTCGCCGAGTTGGAAACCGTATCAATTGCCGGAAGATGATCAATTACCGGAATGGTATGGTTCTCCGCTTGAGGCAATGAATATAGGTGCAACGTTTGAATCTGGGACGGTCTTTTGTGCAGTTGGCGACACGTGTTATTTAGAAGTGGTGATTGTTGTTGACCAGTCGAAGATGGGATTTTTACGGATAGGCAATCGGGTAGAGGTAATGTTGCATGAGTTATCAGATCGAATATTTGTCGGAGAAATAAACGAATTTGAAGAACAAGCCGTAGCATCCGTCGAAATTCAATTGTCAACAACCGCAGGCGGAGAAGTACCAACTATGCGCCAAAAAGATGGAAGCGAAAAACCAACAAGCGCATCTTACCGTGTAAAAATGTTGCTCGACAACCCAAACAATATAATCAAACCCGGAATGACAGGAATAGCAAAAATCCATGTTGCTCCACAAACTTTATCAATGAGAGCATGGCGGTTATTCAACGAAATTTTCAACTTCAATTTATAACTGGATTTTGAAAATATGATTTTAATCTTCAAAATTAAGGTATTGAAACCGTTCACGACTTAAGTTTCGTTTACTTCTGCCAGCTTATTTATCTGAAAGCAGCTTTTGCGCTCTTGAGTCACGCAATTCATAAGACGAACAATATATAAACTCCTCAAAAAAATACAAGCAATGAAAATAACAAAATAACAAAAACGTCTTGTTACCGATTTATTGTTACAAAAAATTGTTGTGTGTTTGTGTAATTTTTTTGTG
>JAITDV010000342.1 GCA_031282385.1 Planctomycetaceae bacterium
TTGTTATTCGTACACAAGACGAGACGGGATATTGGAAGTTGGATTGGTTTACGTCCATTTCATCATACGAGTATCCGTATGATAAACCGCATATTTGGACGCCGACAGACGATCAGGAATACGCGCCGTTGGAGACAACGAGGCAGGACTGGTGATCGGTGGTGGGCAACAGGGGGCGACTTATACAGGGGCAGCATGTTCAGGTGGTGAAAATTGTGATGCGTGAGCCGGATATGTTGGTACTGGTACAGGAAACCAAAGACGCCTTACCACCCATACTTGTGGTGGTACTTGTGGTACAGTAGCCACACTAATAGGTCCAGTGGCAGAATAACTGAGGCAACAGTGAGGGAGAACAATGCAAGGCTTTCGTCGGAAAAAAGGATTTGTATGGTGTTGCTAATCAAATTTTAGAGAAGTTGCGACCATGCAGAGCATGAGCGAGGCAAACATATTCAATTGACTGGTTGGGTGTGTACGTTACACTATCAATACTCGCTGACTAATTTCAGACGAAAGTCTCTTCCGACTAGATACTCCTTACACTTGATTTTTCGGTTTTACGAATGAAGCTTAAACTGAATTTTATGGCAGAATGACGTTTCGATGAAAATCGAATTTCAATGTCAAATTCCAAGGAGTTTACTCGTTTGTTGCCTTATTGATGGTTTCGCTTTTGTGGAGGTGATATTTTCAAAACAAACGGCGGCGTAGCTTACTAGAATACTTTGTGAATTTCAAATAACTTTATTTCCACTCCCTAACAAAGAGGGTGTGATCAATAATAATGAGTATATTAGAGAATAAATTCAACTTTGCAGGAAGTTTTGTAATGAAAAATAAGACATTCGTTATTTCATTGCTTTTAGGGTTCGTGTGCGTAACGGTAAACTTTGCAGATACCCCAAAAGATGAAACAAAAAATCGAATAACAATTCCAGATGAAATTACAAAAAAATTAGAGTCTGTAACTCAAGATTTAAACACAATTTCATTGGTCTGGAAGCGTGAACGTTCAAGTACGATGGATTTTGAAACTTTGATAAAAAAAGTGAAATGCCTCTATGACTACGGTTTTTTAGAACCTGTTAACACAGTATATATGTGGCAAAATACGCATTTTTATAGTTATCACGCTACGAAAAATACGATTAAAAGCGATCAAGAAGAATTGCCGTATGCGTATGAAGTAAAGGCAAAAAACCTTGAATTGTATTATTCACCAATTGAACGTTCTTTTGATGGCGTATCGTTCTACAACGGTAATGGAAGTGAATCAACCGAAGATATACCAACAACGTCGGGTATCGGGATTTACACGCCTGAGCAAGCCGCAAAATATTTTGTCAATATCAGTGCCTTTGCTCCCGAATACTTGACTTATTGTGGTTATAAGTTTCCGTCCGATGGAAAGGACTTAGGTATTCCACAAAAATCTCTTGTATTATTTCTAAAAGAACACGGCAATTTAGTAGGTTTTAAAGAACATACAGGAGATAATCCTCAAACGTGTAATGTCTTAATTTCAGTACCAGATACTAAACTCGGAAAGAATGTAATTTATGAGTTTGTCCTTTTGCCAAAATTTAATTATGCGATAAAAAAATGCGAACTCAAAACGCCGGAAGGGAATATTATTTGTACCATCGAAAACGACAACTTTAATCAAGTTGAAAAGAAGCGTGTATTTCTGCCTCAAGACATAAAGGTTATATATTACTCCTTTGTTACAATCCCGGGTGTGATTTCTGATACACCGCTTTTCTTCGAAAATTATAGGTTAATTGAAGTTTCAACTGATAAAATCAACAAACAACAATTCGATTTGCGAAAAAAATATTCTAATCCGGGGACACACGTTGGTGACCGTACTCTTAAAGATACGCCGGAAGGCGTACAATATGTTGTTCCCGCCAACCCTGCCGATCTTGATCGCGTAATTGAATCGGCATTGACCGGCAAAGATTTTACCCCGACGCCGTTACCTTCGCGAGCGGCAATGGTTGTTCGTTGGATACTTGTTCTATTAGGTCTTGCAATGATTATTTATGCCGGATATAGGAAGTTCATTAAGAAAAAAAAGTAAAAAGACATCAATGAAACATATTGTTACCATTTTCATCATTTGTAGTATGTTATTGTCTCCGTGTTTTTCTTTCGAATTCAATCAAGAAATAACACGGGACACAAAAGAGAAACTTTATGCTTGCGGTTATAACTCGCTTTATCTTTTTTGAAATTACATGGAATAAATGTTTCTTTGAATGACGTTAAATTACAAGTCAATATCAGTGAATATGGGACTTCATTTTATGATCTCAAGATAGCTGCCGGTCATTTAGGAATCACTTCTCAAGTTGTAGAATGTTCCTACCAAACATTACAAAAATTTTCATTTCCGTGTATTGCGTGGATTGATAGGAGTATGTCTGGACGTGAAAATTCTCCGTCTATCATCGGGCATTTTGTGGTACTTCTTTCGTGTACGCCGGACGAAGTTGTTTATTTGGATGGAACGTCCGGTCAAAAAACAACAGTAAAAGCAATGACCTTTATGAAACAATGGAACGGAATGTTACTCATAAAAAAATCGCAACAGGAAATTCAATGGTATGATTATTTTCTTGCGGTTGGAATTTTTATCATTGGAATTTTGTATTTGAGAAGCCGGCTTTTCGGAAAGAAAAATTCTAGTCCTGTTATTATTACCACACTATTCTTATTGTGTCCATTGGTTGATGCATCCGAAACAATCCAAGACGGAATCTGGCGAACACGGGAAAACGAAACTGTAAACGGTCTCTATTTGTTGTTACGTTCTTACGATGTTCCTTGTGATTATCACGTTCTCAAAAAGGAAATGCAATCCCCATCAGCAGACATGAGTATGAAAACAATTAACACAGAAGCCAGAAAACGCGGTTTTTTGTCAGATGTTTATTTTTGTCAATCTGTTTCTGCTTTAGATAAATTCTCGTTGCCGTTTCTTATTCATACCGGCATGGGAAGTAATAAAGAATCTTCTCTTTGGAATGGAAATTTTCTCTTTGTCATTGGACGTGGAAAACAACATTTTATGGTGATAA
>JAITDV010000382.1 GCA_031282385.1 Planctomycetaceae bacterium
ATTAAATGGAATGTTTGTGAACCATGCTCCGGGAAATGAGGGAGTATCCGTGTTCGGAATCGCAGCATCGCCGGAACAACAAAGGTAATTATGGTGATAACAACCTTCGCTAAATCCTGTGGGCCAAAATGAAGAGCGGAGTGTTCCGCTATCACTTGGACAGGTGTAAATGGAAATTTTCACATCTTTCAGCACGGCGAAATTGCTTGCTTCAAAACCGGAGTCAATCACCGTGTCCCAAGCCAATCTTTTGATGTTGTATCTGGAGTACAACGCATGTTGTTCCACATACGGCAGAAGCAGTAACGCCCAAGTGGGACCGCCGTCGCCCTTACTACCGGGCGGAAGGGTTTGGTAAATGTCGTGATAGTTGTGGGTTGCCAACGCAATATTTTTGAGGTGATCGGAACATTGCATCCGTCGCGCCGCCTCACGAGCCGCCTGAACAGCAGGAAGAAGCAACGCAATCAAAACGCCGATAATGGCAATCACCACAAGAAGCTCTACCAACGTAAAACCACGATTAAAAAAAAGTTTGTTTATACTCATAAATATTGTTCCTTTACAAAATGGGGTTATTGTTGTTATTTAAAATTTACGGGGCAACCGTTTCACTGCCGTGAGTGGTTGCCAAAGCTCGCCACGCATCAATATTGACCGTGTCGGAGCGAAAACTGACCGAACCGTCCGCAAGACCGGCGTTGATGCCGCCGGAATGAAAACTTCGTGCAGATAGAACATTCACAAGGTTTGCCCCACAAGGCGCAATCGGATGATTTTCGTAATAAAAAGTTCCGCCGCCAGGGTAACCGGCAATGATATTGGCGGGATTTGTTATATCTGGATTACGAGAGTTGGGAGCAAAATAGGCAGTAAAACCGCCGCCTTCAGGCCACCAAGTCAATCCCCGTAAATCACTACGACCGTTTAAAATTGATGTAGAACGTTCTCCCTGAATTGTTTCGGAAATGGCAGTTGTGTTGGAAAGTCCGTCCGTTATATCGGCAAGAGTTGTACACTTGAACCCAAAAGAACTTCCAACAACACTACCAACCCAGAACATTGCACCATTGTCAACCGTAACAACACCATAAGGCGCCCAACCGCGACCGGAATTATTTGTTGCGGAAATACTTGAGGGTCTATCTGGTTGGTAATATCCAGCATTTCCAAAACAGACAACAACATTGTGAAGCCTATATCCATTAGCCTGGTTGGTGGGAAATGTTGCCTTTTTATCACCGTCGCTTGGGCAAGAATAAACGGCTATCCGAATAGGCATTAACAAATCTCTGTTTGACTTGGGATAGCCGACAGCGGTTGCGGTGTCGAAAAAGCTTCTGTCGAAATTGTACTGTGCGTAAAGAGTTTGTTGTTCTATAAACGGCAGTATGTGATGCGCCCAAGATGCAATGTTTTGCCCCTCACCGCCAAGCGGAAGGACGTTATAAACATCAACGTAGTTGTGAAAGGCAAGCACAACATTTTTCATATTGCTTGAACAGTTCATTCGCGCCGCTGCCTCACGCGCCGCTTGAACTGCCGGTAATAGAATAGCGATTAACACGCCGATAATCGCAATCACTACAAGAAGTTCGACCAATGTAAAACCAGGCTTTGCAGAACCAAAATGCCTTGAGAATTTCGATAAAAAAAGTTGGAAGAATAGATTTTCCCCAACTTTTACCCTCAATCCTTTTCTATATTTTGCCCCCCCCCCCCCATTTTAACATTTGTTTTTTCGCAAAAAATTCTGCCCCTCCGCCGACAAACCATTTCACTAAATTTTTCATCGTCATACTCCTTCTTTTACAAAGTTTCAATGGAATAATTGCGATTCGCTTACTGCAAACAAACAGTAAAAAAAACACATCGCAACCGAATACATTTCATAGTTTACACAAAAGAGAAAAAGTGTCAATAGGACATTCCTAAAAATTAGGTCGAACACAAAAAACACAACTCACAATACACCGCTCATACTAAAAATAGGTAATATTTCCGTGGAATTAGTGAGTTAATTAATCAATAAATCTATTTCTAGCCGTGTGACGGCGGCATGATGAATAACTGGCGGTTACGTTGCGTTTCACCGCCGGTTATTCATGATGTTGTCTTTTGCGGGACTTGCAATGTAAAATTTAGCTGATAATAATTACATTACTAGACCTTTTCGCTAACCTAAAAATACATCAACGCAACAAAAAACCTATAACAAAAAACCGCCTTTAACTCCTCCGAGACCACCCCTGACCCCTCCGAAGGAGGGGAAAAGGAGGGGAATAAGAAGACGCCTCCGAAGGAGGGGAATTATTCCCCCCATTCGGAGGGGGCTGGGGTGGTCTCCTACAGGTTAGCGAAAAGGTCTACTCAATTTTATTAACTTTGCCTTAAAAAAACGAAATTTCCACTGAATAATTACCTGATTTTGTGTTTGGTAATGATATTATTCGGGATTCTTATAATCAAAACAGAAAGTGTTGTGTACAAATGAAATTCAATCTTCATACAATTATTTTACTTTGCGGTCCGTCTTGTTGCGGTAAAACGTTTTACGCCAAGAATCATCTGATTCCCGAACTCCGATCTCTTGAAAATGGTTTTCGGCTTAATATTCAATATATTGCGTCGGATGATTTACGGCGAAATGTTCTTGGCGATACGGAAATGGATTTGCGTAATCCGGCAAATACGTTCAAACTCAAATTCGCAAGCGAAGCCGCCTTCACTTTACTCGAACAACAACTCGATCAAGTTACCGCATTTCCAATCAACGCGGAATTTGTGATTGTTGATACAACAGCGTTGAATGAAGATTTTCGTGCGAAAATAATTGGAATTGCCAAGAAAAATCATTACAATATTGACTTATTGCTTTTTGATTTGCC
>JAITDV010000513.1 GCA_031282385.1 Planctomycetaceae bacterium
AACCAATAAAAGCCATGTACCAAATATCCGGTTTGTCTTTTAACTGATAAACGCAAGGACAATCGTAACTATGAAAATCTTCCAAGCCGGGAATTTTGTAATCCGAAGGAATAATCGGACTAGGGTGATATTGCCAACCGCGATACGGCGCACTCCATTTTTGCAACGTCTCCGCATCGATTGGTTGAACCGATTCCTGCGCTTGCACTTTTGTCAACATCGCAAACAAAAGCAAAATTGACAAAACCAAAAAAAATGTTCTTCTCATTTCTTCTTCTCCAAATTAAAAGGTTAATGTTATAAAATAGGCAAACAGAAATATTATAAAAAAATATAAAAAATTTGTAACTATTCAGTGAATTGTAAAAATTAGAGCATGTATTCCGTCCTGAAAGGACATTGCATAACAACCCACCGCAACGCGGTGGGTACGAAATTTAGTGGAGAGTTGATAGTGGAAAGTAGAGAGTAATGTAATCAATTTACTATCCACTAAATACATTGCTCCTTGTGGGGCGAAGGAATACATCACTATCGTTACTCAATTAGGTATAAATAAAATAGACAGTTACCATTTGTCGCCAACAACTTATTTTTATAATTATTTTACCATTCCGTTGTGAAACACCTAATCCGGTAGAATCAGAAAATTCATTTTTATCCACGAATTGACACGAATATATCACGAAAAAAATTTCTTGTCAATTCGTGGACAAAAAAAGGGGTTCGGAAAAGATAAACTTATTCCGAACCCTTGACTATTACTTTATTGGTTTTTGAATATTTCGTTTTTCAAGAAATCCTGTCAAAAACTATGCGGACATTTTACTCATCAACTTGCGTCGAATACCAAGTCCTGCGAGTCCGATTCCGAAAATCAACAACGTTGCAGGTTCGGGTGTTGCGGCGGGTGGCGGGGCGAGAATGGATTCCGTGTTCAAGTTAAGTCCAGATGCGAAAGCAAGAAGTCCATCGTTACCATCGTAAAGTGTACCACCAAAATAATCTGGTTTAATCGTGTCGATCATAAAAGCAATGTTGTTATTGCCAACTTTCAAAATATCGTCCTCATAAAGCTTTGCCAAATTAATTTCCATATCATAATTAACAAAAAGGTCCGATTCCATATAGTCGTCGGATAACCAGAGATAATCTTTAGTAAGTTCAAAACCGTTAATGTAAACTCCGAGAAACTCTCCAAGTTCCGCAAACCAACCATTGAGGTATTGATAGGTCGTTACCGGATTGTATTCAAATCCTGTAACAAAGGCATAAATACCGTCATTGTGATCGCCAATTCCGTCTGATTTTGTAGTGAGGGAGCTACTCGTAAAAGTATCATTTACCGAGTCATATGTCCAGTTATGATCCGTACCTTCAAGAAGCCTTTGTGAAGCAGAAAGAATTGCGGCTGACTGATTCTCTCTAAACATGTTCGCTGCTACTCCAGACGCAGTAGTGTTACCTGAAAGCGATTCAGCCGCACGACCGTATATCGACTGATAACCATCTACGTTCTTTGACTCATCAATCTTCTGAACCCTGTGAGCCGACGATGCCAGCAGACCGTAATTACCTGTTGCGTTTGCAATTGCTGCTGTGTTATTCATCGTATTAGCAATGAGCACACCTGAAAGATATTTTTCGAGCAACGACTTTCGGTAATCCCATGTATCAGCTGTCTTGTAACCGGACGTGTAGGAGCCATAGTTACTTTTTATATATGAAGTTGTGCCTTCTATCTTTACATAGTAATCTTTGACATTACTAGTAACATTAGGATCGTCGGCGTATTTGTGGACGTATGCTGCACCCTGTACGTCCGAGACTGCTGTTCCCCATTGATCACCAATCATAATGGTTTCAGCGTTTACTACTTGGAGGCTTACCATGACACCAATAACGGCAAGCATTGCAAAAAATCTAGTTTTCATTTTAATCTTTTTCCCTTCTTTCACATGGTGTGAAAACTTGTTTGGGGTTGAAAATTTGTCGCACCGTTGCGACTTCACGTTGTCTGCCGCACTGTTGCGACAGATATTGTAGACTCACATTCCATGCCAAAACTGCCGAAAATTTTTATCTTTTTCATAACTTACGTTAGAATAAAGCTTTAAGCAAAACAAACACCCTGCCCAAAATTCATAATCCTAACTGCCATCTCTCTAAAAAATAATCTTTCCATGCAATTTTGTACAATCCGCCTTGCAATTTCATACAATTAGTATCAAAAAACAACAGCAGAAAAATCTCGAATCATTTCGCATGATTGTAGCAATGTTTTACAAGAATGACAAGCCGATCTCTATTGTTTTCATTGTTGTATTATTATTTTTTTGAGAAAATGGGATGAATAAGGTAATAAGGTTTGTTGTTTTGCCTTGTTGCTATTAAGGTTTTTTTGATTAATTGTTTTGTTAGAAAATCAGGTTAATTTTTGCATCATATTTAAACAAATGAATAGATAACAAACAATCCACTGAAATATTACAATCATTTTACCTTATCTTAAAAAAACGAAAATTCCACTGAATAATTACGAATAGTTTTATTTATTTTCTGTCATTGATTCGTATCTATTCAGTAGCCACAATTTCGGTAGAGACGTAATGCATTACGTCTCTACATATTATTCTAGCCGCGCTAGCGGTGACATCAAGAATAACCGGCGGTTCCGCTGCGCTACACCGCCGGTTATTCATAATGACGTCCCTAGCGGGACTAACATCATACACTACTGAAATAGTTACATTGATTCTCTATTGAATTGTGTCCGGTCATTTTGTAATTCCCAACTCGTCATCTCCTCGGCATGTCCTTTGGCAACAGCAATAATAATGTACGAATACACCGGCAATGCGTGTTCCAAATCATATTGTGACGGTTCAGCCGGATGATCGGGATGAGAATGGTAAAACCCAATAACGTCCAGCCCTGATTTTCGTGCGGTTTTTTCACAATGCAAAAACTCTTCTGGGCGTATCAGAAAACGATTATGTTTCGCTTCCGGTTCACGCATGTTCGAAATCGGTAAAATTTGTTGTACCGTTTTTTTGTCGTTCTCAAACCGACCCAATACCGCTCCGCAACATTCATTGGGATATTCCGATTCGGCATGACGATTCATTTCAATCTGCTGTTGTTTTGTAACAATAATCATTTTGTTGTGTGGTGTTTGTGGTTTGTGGTTTGTGTCGCATGCGGATTTATAAGTGTAGCGGCAAAATTCCGCTTGCAACACAAATCCCAAACCACAAACCACAAATCCCTCCTTCAATCCCAAAGTTCATCACTCAAATACCGGAAACCGCTGTCGCAAAGTATTGTAACAACAATCGCGTCCGGCGGTAATGTTTCCGCCAATTTCACCGCCGCCAGAACATTCGCGCCGGAACTAATCCCAACAAACAATCCATATTTTCCGGCAAGTTCCCGTGTCATTGCACGAGCGTTTTCGGTTGTAACATCAATTTGTCCGTCAAATAATGCAGTATCGTAAAATCCTGATTTAATTGTTGTTTCGGTATGCCTCATACCTTCGAGACCATGCAATGGCGATGCGGGTTGCATGGGAACCGTTTTGATTGCCGGATTCAACTCTTTTAATCGCCGTGCTGTTCCGATAAATGTTCCCGATGTTCCCATACCGGCAATAAAATGGGTCAGTTTATATTTTGTCTGTTCCCAAATTTCAAGAGCGGTTCCATTGTAATGCGCTTTCCAGTTTTCGGAATTATTGTATTGATCGGTGTAAAAATAAGAGTTCGGATTTTCTGCTGCTAGTTGTCGGGCTTTGAGCAAGGCGCCGTCTGAACTTTCAAGCGGATTCGTTGCGATAATTTCCGCACGATAGGCTTTTAATACCCGTTTGCGTTCTCTGTTGGCGTTGGAAGGAAGACACAACGTAACCCGATAACCAAGTACCGCGCCAAACATTGCCAATGCCACACCGGTATTACCGCTGGTTGCGTCGAGAATTATTTTGTCTTTTGTCAATTTTCCGGTTTTGATTCCATCAAGAATCATCGCTTTTGCGGCACGGTCTTTCACCGAACCGCTCGGATTCAAAAATTCCGCTTTGGCAAAAATTTTTGCACCAACACGATCTTCAAACAAGGGAACCAACGGCGTATTACCAACCGCATCAAGAATTGTCATACTATAAAA
>JAITDV010000608.1 GCA_031282385.1 Planctomycetaceae bacterium
TGAACGTGAGATTTATCAACAAAATCTCGACAACTACCGAACTTATCTTACAACATTGGAAACTGCAAAATTAACCGGCGAAGCAAGAGGCGAAGTTAAACGGCAATTGGAAATTGCGAGTAATTTGAAATCGCTTAACGTGAATAACGATGTCATAATGAGTGCAACAGGTCTTTCGTTGGAGGAAATTGAAAATATTGATGTTGGTAATTATAGGTAACTATTTAGTTGCGGGATTCCTGCGTTCCTACTTGCTCGTTCATACTCCCTAAATTAATAGTTACGATTATTTCTGTTTTTCGATAATTGCGATTGTTTTTACTGTGATGTGTTGTGAATCCGGTTGACCGGATTTTCTGTAAACTCCGCGAATTCCATTGATGCCGACAACTTTACCGACATATTGCCGTAAATCCATTCCCGCTTCCGGTGTAAGAAGACAAATAATCCGACCGCTGCTATCAACAACCGCAAATGGCGGATGCTTCAATTGCAACGGTTCAAAAATTCCCAACTTACCGCTAACATCAAATTGATTTTCTACATTGCCCAGAGCAGTTGCTGTTTTATTTGGTGTTATATTTTTATCCGGCAAAGAAGCAGCTGGTGTAATTTCTGTTGTTGTTGTTGTTGTTGACGGCGATGAAGATATCCAATAAGCAAGCGGTTCTGTTTTCGATGCGGCGGCAACGGTTGATAGATTATTGGCGGTACTTTTATTTGTTTGCCGTCGTGTCGCAATATCTTGACGTACAGCACGTCCGCGTTTGAGGGATTCAATGATATGGTAAACCTTCTCCATTTCTACATCCGTTTCCGCCGAATCGTACAATCGATTTGCTTCTTCAATTAACGTTACAAAAACCCAATCGTCAGTTTGACCCGTCAATGCCGCTACAGTTTCTGATTGTAATTCCTCAAAAACACGTTGAAAATTCCAATTTATCTTGCTAGTTTCATTTCCGGTATTACGGCGACCTGTAACATTAATTTTCGGCACAACCACGTTACTCGAATCATCAGAATCAATATTGTTGTCAAATCGTAAACGCGCAGCTGTTTTTGTTACAGAAATTGCATTTGTATTTGTATTTATATTTGTAGAGTTGTTCACAACATTTTTTGCCGCGTTATTTGCCGCAAGATTTATTGTTTTGACAGTTTTTTCCGTGTTATTTATTCGTGGGTTATTTGTGTTACGAATATTAGTATCAACATTATTTGATGCCGTAATATTTGGACTTGAATTATTGGACGGCGGATTTGTTTCCGTTTCAGATGGAAGTATAAGTAAAGGAGGAGACGAATCCGACGAAGTTGTTATTTGATTTGTTGAAGTAGATTCAGATTTAGGTTCTTCGTGCAAAACCAATCTGTAATCTTGTAATTTTGACGGATTAGTCAAATATTCAGCAGTGTTGATTTTATTTTTGGGTTGTACAAGTGCATTTTCGTTACGAAAATTTGGATAAATTGCTGCTCGTGCAACCCAACGATATTCTCCGCTTGGCGGTGATATTTTGAACCAAATTGGGCTTACTGGATTTTCGGGCGTTTCTTTTTTGCCTAGAACGAGAATTTTCTCTCCGCGTTTAAGTTTGACTTGAACTGTATCGCATGAATCTGTTAAATCGCTGCCGACTCGCGACGCCAAACCTGTTGTCAACACAACTCCGATATTGCCCGAACCAAGTGAAACATGTCCCGCACTAACCCACGAAAAACTACCCAACGGCGGACGAATCGCACACCAATTATCTGTTTCAAAATATATCTCAACTTTGTCGCCGAAGTTTAATGTTGATGTTGGATAAAATGATAAATCAGGTCCGCTGCGGACTTCGGTTTTTTGTACGATAATTGACGCAACAACAGGATTCGCTCCCAAAATTACCGCTTGCGGAAACGTTAAACACAATAAAAAAAATACAATTATTAGTCGCATGGCGGAAAGTTATATGTTAGTTTTCTAGCAATTATGTTGTCCCTAAAGGGACGGAAAAATTATGGCATCATTCACGTGAATGTTGTAAACTGTTATCATTTGTATTTTCCATTGCCGCCGTCTGCTTACCTATCGGAAAGCAGGCTTTTACGCTCTTGATTCAGGCAAGTTATAGTACGAACAGTTTATTCGAGTGAAATGATAATTGAATTTTAAGAAGTGTCCGCTTAGTTGTTGCCCGTGACACTTACATTTGCATCTTCTACATCTTCTGCGCAACGAAAACCGACGTCTTGAAAAGATAAAGTTTGTGGTTGATTCCCTCTTGCGGTAACTTGATAACCTGCGTCGGTATTTTCCGCACTCAAAAACGAACCGCCGCGAATCACACGCAACAAAACCTTATTAACTCCGCCGAATTCTTCATTGACGTAACGATTTTTTGATTTCCGAACATGATAAACCGACACATTTGCAGTTGCGGCGTTTTTTGAATCAGCGCCAAGCGGATTGTCAAACGGCGAATTACGATAATAATCCGCAGAATATTTATCCCCGCACCACTCCCAAGCATTGCCCGCAATATCAAATAAACCGTATCTTGTTGCCGGAAAAGAACCAACCGGAGCAAGCGTACGAAATCCGTCCGCACACGAATTATTATGCGGAAACCAACCTTGCCAATAATTAGCTTGATACTTGCCGTTTATTTTTTTCGCGTCTCCCCAAGGATACACGGCGTCAATCAAACCGCTTCTTGCCGCAAACTCCCACTCAGCTTCTGTTGGTAACCGCTTGCCCGCCCAAACACAAAACGCCCACGCATCTTCCCAACTCACATGAACAACCGGATAATCATAAATCAATTCAATCGGCGA
>JAITDV010000615.1 GCA_031282385.1 Planctomycetaceae bacterium
ACTACACTTTCCAAAAATTTTAAGCAGAAATTCCCGTGTTTTTCGCCTATTTTGGCAAAATTTGAACATTTCTGACGGTGTACAAAAATTGTATTTTATTCAAATAGATCAAAAACCTTAAAAATACCGATATTTCTCATCAAATTTTTTGGAAAGTGCAGATAGTAAGAAAAGTAACTATATCATCGTGGTGAACTTACTTTGAAGTTTAAGGTGATAATTGTCGTCAAAGCAAAAGTATGGGGTAAACGACAACATTGTAGATGAGGTGGAAATTTGCTTTTGGAGATATCTCCCAAAGCAAGTATCATGCAACAGGAATTGGCAAGGATAATCAATGCTTCAGATAATATGATTGCAAAAATCGAATATATTTCTGAACACATTGATGAAGAAACAAAATCAAAACATCGCTACGGTGAAAAGGGAACCCCGATCAATAAAGAATACAAACGTATGAAACCGCAAAAGCATTTTACGGAGTCGGTATCGCCAGAATCCTCAGAGGATTTTATTGCGCCCGATAGGACTTTACTGCCAACCCAGTGAAAAGCCAACTGCAAGCAGTAAACCCTAGTTTCAAAATCGAATCATCCTGTTTGTCAGATAACCGACAAACAGAATTCAAGTGATACGAAAAGTAAATCGCGACACTTATTAATATTGTAATAAAGACTAAATATATCATTGATTATCCAATCGAAAAACATATCGAGGCTAATCACAAAACTGTTACTTCAATACGTCGTGAATTGGAACTATCATCGTAAATTCAGATGTCAGATTACCCAATGAATCTTTATGCTCGAACATTTAGTACTTTATGTGTTGACTCATTTTATCCGTCACAATTAAGCGATTTTGTTCTATAAAAGGTATTTCAATATCGTTATTTTTCAAAAAAAAAGATTCAAAATTAGGTGTTTTTTGTGAAAATAAATTGACCTTCACCGCTATAAGTATTAATGGAAGGGCAACATATTGTTTCACATTATATTTGATTCACTGTAGCTTTGTTGGGATGCTATTATATTGGCATGGTCAATTTTTAACAGACTTTGGTATAGACTATTTTTGAGTGTTAAATTATTTGTTACTTTAACTTTTACCAATTACAGTGCCATGAAAGAACTTACAATTATTGACGAATTGAAAAATCTGTTACCGCTGCTTACTGAAGCGGAATTTACCGGACTTGAAGAGAGCATTTTGAAAGACGGTTTGTTTATCGCCGCTTGTCGTTTGGAACGACATTTTGGTTGATGTACATTATCGTTGCGAAATCTGCCGCAAACACACAATTCCATTTGCTGTTAAGTCGGTTGTTCTTGAAAATCTTGATAAAGCCCAAAATTGGATTTGGCAACATTAGGAAAATCGCCGCAATTTAACGAATTTCCAACGAGGTTAAATTGCTTCGAAACTTAAAAATACGATTGTCGCCCAAGCGAAAGAACATCAAGGAAAAATGAACCCGACCTGGTTAAAGACGACATTCCGCAAATATCTGCGGAAAGTAAGGAGACCCGTCAAAAACTTGCAGAAATTGCCGAACTTTCCCTGTGTTACTGGTGGAAATCATACAGGTCAATCCGTTCCGCAAATATTTGCGGAACGGAAGGAACCCCGTTAAGAACTCGCTGATATAAGAAGTCGCACAGACAACATTTAATAAGGTTGAATATCTTTCTGAACATGCTAATGATGTGATGAAAGAAAAACTTCGTCGCGGTGAGAAGGGAACTTCGATCAACAAGAAATATAATCGTCTCAAAAAACAATCCGCTCCGAAAACAGAAAACCAGTTACAGAAAATGTAACGAAAAACATAACATCTGTAACAGATCCTGAACTTTCTCCAGATTGTCCGTACTCAAAAAAAATACCGACAGGGAAAAGTTACCCCGACGAGAAATACCAGAGAAAACTCATTAAGAGCTTGCTAGAAAAGCGGATGTTTTGGAGCAACCCTGCAACCAACACCCAAGAGTAGCTACGTTGTCGGCGGGATGGAATTTTGCTTCTGGTAATATTACCAGAAGCAAATAAAATTTGTCAGAAACTTATAGAAAACCGTTGTAATTTAATGCTATACTATCATAGAAGTTGTTTTAAAATTTAAATCAATTATCAAAAAGATAGCTGTCGTAAACCAAAGTGAAACAATGCGTAAAGTTTGCAAATTGAATCCGAAAATATTAGTGAACAGTTTATCCGTAAATCTGCCCAAACAGAGCCAATCAGCATGTAATGAACTTGCCCACTTTGCTGGAGTGTTTTATAATATTGTTACTAATTTCAGGTACATTATGGGATACGCCGATGAATGAATGAAATCAAAAATCATGGTCTTCGTCAAATGAATACAGATAAATGTAGCAATATTATTAATGAATTAGGAGTGGAATTGAGTAGTAGCCTAATCGGGCAACATGTCGGAGTTGATTACAAGATAATTTTTGTAGTACGTCGTAGATTAGAGATGACTTGGGAAATTCCCCAGTCGAATTTCAGAACAGGTTTTGATAATCGAAAGATCAACACGCCGCGTATTAGTTTATTTTATCCAACGCAATAATTGGATTTGTTCTAATCAATTCTTTTACTATGAATAAGAATAATTGAAACAGTTTGAGTTAATATATTAATAAAATGTTAGTTTTTTTTGTTCAAGGTGAAAGTCATTCACCACGACGTAAAAGAGATATCTATCTTCGGAAATTCCGAAGATAGATATAGGAACAATTATGAGATTGCCCAATTAGAAAACTTGTTGGAGTTGATCACAAAACGGTTTCCACCGTATGCCGTAAATTGAATCTATCTAGGGAATTCCCTAGATAGATCAAGTCTAATGAATCTATAATGAATTATCGGAATTGATTGTTAAGGGTTTAGTTATTTTGAGATACTTAAGAAAAGAACATGTTTTATTAAACAATAAGGATAAATCGGAATAAAAATGAGACAAATAAGTCAAAACTTTTTCTCCTCCAAAAGAAGAAAAAGGGGGAAAAAGTTTCCCTTTTCACTCAAACTGAGCGGAATCAGATAAATTTTGTCCTCTCCATACCATCAATCGGGACTTTTTCTTCTGGAGGAAGAAGAAAAAGTTTTGCCGAAAAAATAAGGACGAAACCATGATTTTACCCTTTTTCCTCCCCTACTCCCCCTCGCGCCAAATAATGATAAAAATGACTGTTTGCGCGCGATAGGGGGGAGAAGAAGAAGAAAAAGTTTTTGGTTCAAATAGATATCATACACAATGCCGTGAACAGAATTAATTGACTTCGGAAATTCCGAAGTCAGATTAAGTTTAACAAATCTGGTATGAATTATAGGTCAAGTGCAAGCAAAATTGGCATGTGTAAGTGAGTTTAAATTATCATAGAGTGCGACCATTTCGCTTCCGCAGAATTCTGCGGAAGCAAAAAATGCTAAGTGCTCATGACACTCGCTGATGTTTCTCAAGGTACTATAGTAAAGACTGAATATACCTTAATCAACTTGTCGGAATTAATCGCAAAACGGTTGCTGTGGTACGCTGTAAATTAGAGTTGACAGGCGGAATCCGACAGTCAAATGTCCAAACAGATCTTGATGGTCGAAAGATTAACACGTTACATATTAACTAATTAAATTCGTCATAAAAATAAGATTTGTTCTCAATATCATTATTTTGAGAACGATTATTCATTTCCAAAGGTGAGTAGAAATTATCTGATGCTATATCGTGGTTTGAGTGAAAGAGCTGTCTGAGCGTGAGATTCCTCTTGCCGGATTACTGCCATGTTGAATATCGTGAAGAAGTACGCAACCAAAGGACGACCACAAAGCGGTTTCCGAATACTTCGTTAAACAACAATGATTCATAGGAACACAAACTTTACCGCTCATCAAAAACGGTAAAGTTTTTGACATAAATCCCTTATTTTCATGGAGAAAAATAATAAACTACTTTACCGCCCCTCCACCATTCCTACCACTTAAAATAAAGAATTCCCTCCTGCGACCTTCTTTTTGCGCGGTAAAGTTTTCTCATCGTTTTATTCCGCTAATCGTAGTGAATCATGAAATAATACCAATTCATCAAATCTAATTCGGAATAAATAAATTATGTTTTAGAAAACCGCACCAAATCAATTTTAAGCGTTATGGGATGTAGGTAGTAGAAAAAGTACGAAAGGATAACGAAAATCGACCAGGATGCACCGTATCGAACCTGGGCGGATTTTAATTTGAATACCTTATTTTGTTTTTACTAAACAAAAAATTATTGATAGTATTGATAC
>JAITDV010000272.1 GCA_031282385.1 Planctomycetaceae bacterium
GTTATTTGGCATAGGTTCGGAAACGTATGTTGTCGGTTCGCATGAATTTTGTCTTAGTTATGCGTTGAGTCGCGGCAAGTTACTTTGTCTTGACTCCGGTCATTTTCATCCGACAGAAACAATAGCAGACAAGTTATCAGGTGTGTCGTTATTTTTGCGTGAAATTTTATTACATGTGAGTCGTCCGGTGCGTTGGGACAGTGATCATGTGGTGATTTGGAATGACGATTTACGCGGAATCGCGGAAGAGCTTGTGAGAAATGATTTGTTGGGGCGAGTTCATATTGGTCTTGATTTTTTTGACGCGACAATCAACCGTATTGCCGCGTGGGTTATTGGCACACGATCAATACTTAAAGCTCTGCTTGCAGCGTTGCTTGAACCAATAGGCGATTTACGGCGTTGGGAATTAGAAGGTGATTACACAAGAAGGCTTGCAGTATTGGAAGAGTTGAAGTCGTTACCATTCGGGGTAATTTGGGATTACTATTGCAAAAAAAACAATGTTCCAATTGGCACAGCATGGATCAACGAAATCAAAAAATACGAAGAAAACGTTTTATCAAAAAGAGGCTAGAGGAAGCGATTAGGGGTTAGGGATTAGGGTGTAGGATTAGTAGAGACGCAATGTATTGTAGTGCTATGTATAAATATAACAACCGCATTTGAGTTAAATGATACAAAATAACAACTTCCCTAATCCTATTTTCTATTACCGAATTCCTGAAATTATTATGTTACTTTTACACACATCAGATTGGCATTTGGGGCATACTTGGAAGGGACAATCACGTCGGGATGAGTTTTTGCAATTTATCGAATGGATTATTGAAACGATAATTACACGTAAGGTAAATGTATTGCTTATTGCCGGTGATATTTTTGACACATCTACTCCGAGTCCTGAAACACAAGGCGATTATTTCCGTTTTTTAAAACGATTATCTGATACGGATTGTTTATCAGTAATAATTGCGGGCAACCATGATTCGCCTTATTTACTTGAAGCTCCGCGTGAGTTATTGACGCGATTTAATGTTTATGTTGTAGGTGTACCGGATTTTTTGGAACGTGAATTAATAGAGGTGCGCGGAGAATCCGGTGAAGTAGAGATGTTAGTTGCGGCGGTACCGTTTTTACGCGACGGCGATATCCGGCATTTTGAGATTGGCGAATCAATTGAAAGCAGAGAGCAAAAAATAATAAACGGCATCAAAAAACATTATGCCGACATCTGCCAAAAAGCTGAACAGATACGCGGTAACAAACCTATTCCGCTTGTTGTGTCGGGACATTTATTTGTTGACGGCGGCAAGACGTCTGAAGGCGTACGTGAAATTCATGTTGGTACGCTTGGACAAGTTGGGTTGGATTTGTTTCCGGATGGCGTAGATTATTTTGCATTTGGACATTTGCATGTTCCGCAATGTGTCGGCAAAAAGGAAACGTGCCGTTACAGTGGTTCGCCGATTCCAATGAGTTTTGATGAAGCGGGACAAACGAAATCTGTTGTGCTTGCGGCGTTCAAAGGTCGCGAGCCGTTAATCGAGATTTTACCGGTACCGAAATTTGTCAACGTGATTCGCGTTGAGGGGGGACTTGATGAGATTGAGGCGGCAATTCAGAGTTTGCCGAAAAATATGAAATCTTTTGTTGAAGTTTCGTACAATAGTTCTGATGTACCGGTTGATTTGTTTAGTAAAGTTGAAGAGATTGTTTTGACGCAAAAAAATTCAAACTTGATCAACGTAGTAAGAGTTCGCAACAATAACATTAAACAAATACAATTAAATGACGAACAAAACATACCTCTTGAACGAATAGAACCAATTGATATATTCCGCAATTTGCTGCGAGACAATAATATCAACGACTCCGAAGCAAACAATCTATTAAAACTCTACTACGAAGTCGAACAAGAAATCAGGTAATTTACAGTGCATGAAAGAATGTTATTAGATGAAATGCGGTTGTTTAAGATTGGCTTTTTAATTTTTTGTTTCGTACTAATTCAGGCAATTTTGGGGCAATATATGTTTTTGTTCTGCGAATATTCGAGGCACTGATTATATTAGCTTATGATTTTTTGTTGTTTATCTTATTGGGCGATTTGGCTTTTCGCTTGATGAAATATTTGTCTACAGCTTTGTCTATTTTCATAATATTGATGTGTATTATATTTGGATTTGTGGTTCTTTCGTTGTTCGCCCGCTCGTCTATAGCCATATTAGCTTTCGTTTTTTTTTTTTACATATTGTATATGCTATCGAATTTTGTAAATTAGTATCTCGTAAATTAGTTAATATTCGGCACAAAATAGGATTAAAAGGTGTAATTTTGTACGGAGAAAATACATCAATTATTGAACAACCATATATTTACGGAGTTATATTTATATCAAAAGAAAGGAAAGCATTTTTACGATTACTTTATAAATACTCTAATGGATATTTATGGTAACCATCAACTAATGTAAAAATAATTAACCGCCGTTTCTGTTATTGTATCAAGAATTATGCAATACTTTGAGTCTATATACTTACTCATTACACTTGAATTTTTGTTACATTTAATCTCCAAAATTAAAATAGACTATTGCGGTACAACACACAATTTATCTGCAATATTTATCCTCGAATCTTATTGCCAGATAACTTTCGTAACGTCTCATATCAAGCCGTCCTTCTGCTACTGCATTTTTTACCGCACAATCTTCCTCGTGCAAATGTATACAATCTGGATAATGACAAATATTCTCATAAGGCCGCAAATCACGAAAAAATCCGAATACTTCTTCAGGAATAATATCCCAAAGCATAAATTGCCGGATACCTGGAGTATCAACTACATACCCGCCGCACGATAACGACAACAATTCCGCAGTTGTCGTCGTGTGTTTACCTTTATTCTCTGCGCTAATATCAGAAATACGCAACTGAAGACATGGATCAATTGCATTAAGCAATGACGATTTACCCACTCCGCTTTGCCCCACAACCACACTCTCACATCCTTTCAATCTTGCTCTTAATCTATCTATCCCAAGTCCATTGACAACACTCGACAAAATCACATCATAACCCATCTGCGCATAAACACCAACCACGGCTTGCAATGTTGACAACTCAATAAGATCAACTTTATTGATACAAATAATCGGTTTAATCCCTGATTTTTCAGATGTAATAAGCATCCGGTCAATCAAATTCGGCTTAAAAGTAGGTTGATCGGCGCTTGATATAATTAACACCTGATCAACATTGGCGACAATAATATGTTTTCGATGTTTACTTTCACGTGAAATTACTCCGCATCGAGGTTCAATACGTTCTATCATTCCTTCGGCGGAATAGTTATTGTTTTTTGAATTATCGTTACAATTATTCGCCACACGAAACAATACACGATCTCCGGCAACTACCGGTTGACGTTCTTTTGTCGATAACGTCTTCAATATCCGACGCGTAACACAACGAAAAATTTGCCCGTCTTCCGTTTGAACATCTGAACTTGCACCGTGAACACAAATAACGCGACCGGAAATCACAGCATCAATATCCACATCAGGCAATACCGCAAATCCAACATCTTGTACCGCATCCTTATCCAATAACTTACCCACAACCGTACGCCGTCGGGATAACTCGCTTCTACCGCTAATACGTTCAACACCAACTTCCTTCTCATCTTCAAAGCCATGTTCTTCAAATCGCCGTGTCAAATCAGAATTTCGCGTCCGCTCATTACGATTACGACGAAACTCAACTCTTACCTTTTGCGTTTTTTTCATAATAAGATAACTGCTATACTGCTCGTACTATAAATTGCAGGACTCAAGAGCGTAAAAGCCCGCCTCGCAATTGGTCAGCAGGCAACGGCAAAGGAAATTTAAAGTGTGAACAGCTTAAAATTTTATTTTTTGTAATAATTTTTGTTACGATTATTTGTGAGTTTTAATTTGTTGAATACTGTTCGTACTATAAATTGCGCGACTCAAGAGCTTAAAAGCCTGCTTTCTAATAAGTAAGCAGGCGGCGGCAAAGGAAAGTTAAAGTGTGAACAGTTTAAAATATATTCTTGGTCAATTTGGGAAAGGTCGCTGAATTTAACTTCGACGGATTTTTTTGTTTTGCTTTAGTAATTACTTTCTAGCTGTACCAGCGGCGTTATCTGATTTTCTGTTTATGAGTATTCTGTATTATTTGCAATTTTATTGAATAGACCTTTTTTCTAACCTAAAAATACATCAACGCAACAAAAAAACTACAACGAAAAACCGCCTTTAACTCCTCCGAGACCACCCTAACCCCTCCGAAGGAGAGGAATTATTTCCCTCCCTCGGAGGCATCTTCTTATTCCCCTCCTTCGGAGGGATCAAGGGTGGTCTCCTACAGGTTAGCGAAAAGGTCTATTGTTCTGAATTTGAGGTTTATACGGATTTTTATGATTAAATAGGTAACATAATTTTTGTGAAATTCGTAGTCCTTGCGATCTTGTTCACTAATGCAACCTAAAATTTCATCGAGATGCGGGACTCTTTGATTCTGAATACGGAATTATTTGAACGCCGAACAATACGGTTTTGTATTTGCAGAAAATTCAGTCGGCAAATGTTTTCGCGATGCTAGCAAATTACTTAAACTTAAACAACATTACTAACCCTTCCCCAAAAACTCAACTTTGTTGTCAGATAAATAAACCATTTATTTCGGGAACAATTCAAAATCATAATAAAATGGGACAACTTAAACGCTTTTTCCGTAATATGCTTTGCGACCACTCCTTTTCATACGGAGGCGCAATATTTGACCGTTTACCAAAAATCGAAGTCGAATCACACTTAACCGTTGCGAATTACGGACTTTTTACACTGAGCGACGCCGTCCGACCTTCGTTCGACTTGAAAATAATTCCAAGACAAGGTTACAAACACGACCGATACCGAAACATAAAAAATAATCTCTCAATACCGGTAATCATGGTAACCGTATCAAAAGAAGATTTGTTCGACACATTTATTGATTTGATTGATCCTCTTGGGAATTGTGTTGATGTAGTTTTGGAAACAAGTCATAAACGATCAACAGGCGAACATGTCGATCTTTACCGTGAACAAATTGACATGCCAATATTGAAAAGTTTCCTTTACAATTATGAAGAATTATTGGTCAATGACGGTTGTACAGGAATTGCGGTATTAAATCCCGCTACTCCTTGCGAAGTCCAATTCGACGAACATAAAATGTTCATCATCTACTCCAATGACGAAAAAACTTTTGAAAAAATTCTATCCCAACACAATATCTACCGCGACGAATCCATCAGATTCATCACCGAAGCCGAACACATACATACAACCCGCGACGAATACTACCAACAATTCCAAAAACTAAAAGTTACACTAGGATTGGATGACGATTATTGATCAAATTGGATACGATTATTGCTCAATCCGATTTTCTTTCCGGTTTCATTTTGATTCCAAAGGAAATTGGTTGTATTGAAAATGTCAATTGTGTTATGTTTTTGTTTTTTGTGAGGCGGCATTTGATTTGACGATTCTGATTAATTCGTTACGAAAAATCGGTTTTGCAGCAAACGCATTACAACCTGCAAACTGAGATTTTTCTTTACTTTCAAACGAGTTGTCCGCCGTAACCGCAACTATTTGCCCGCCGTATCCTTGATTTCGCAATCGCCGTACCACCGAATAACCATCCTCCGCCGGTAAACCAACGTCCATTAAAATAACGTCATAATTCTCATTTGATGCAAAATTAAAAGCAGATTCGCCATCGCCAGCATACGTAATAATTGCACCGGCTTTTTCCAAAATCAATCCCCAAAGCCGCCGCATCTCCTCGCTATCTTCAACCAACAAAACACGACAACCTGCAAGCAAAAACTCATCACAAACTCCACTATCCGACTCAATAACATTATTTTCACCGTTATCAACAACTTCTCCCGCAATACAATTTTCAACCGTACTAAATGGATCAGAAACAAATTCAACTTCCCCATCCAATGTAACCGGTAACAAAAAAGAAAACGTTGAACCGGCTTTGAGATTATTTGTAACAATAATTTTACCGCCGAGTTTGTTCGCTATTTTTTGCGAAATTGCCAGACCTAATCCTGTTCCGCCGAAACAGGTTTTGATTGTATGATCAGCTTGCTGATATGGTGTAAACAATCGCGGCAAAACATCCGGTGAAATTCCAATTCCGCTGTCACAAACATCTATCTTGAGCATTCCTGTATTTTCTATATTTTCTGAATTTTCTGTTACAAAAATTATGTCTGATGAATTATTTTTTTGCCATGATAGAATTATACGAACACCGCCGGACAATGTGAATTTGATCGCGTTGCTGATAAGGTTAAATAATATTTGCCTAATCCGAATTCTATCTGTAACAATAATTCGCGGAATCGGCGTACTATACGCAACTGTAAAAAATAATCCTTTTTGGGCTGCAGAGTTGGAAAACAATTTGTAAACTCTGCGAATCATACGCGAGATGTCCATCTGCTGATTTCTAATCGTTAAACTTTCGCCGTTCTTGCCTGACAAATTATCTTGCCTTCCAGACTCAAGTAAATTATCAATAATTTGTAATAAGTAATCTGAATTATCCAGAATAATTGATGCAGCATTACGGCATTCCTGTAAGTTGCCTGCTTGTTTTGTAATAAATTCGGCATAGCCTAAAATTACCGAGAGCGGCATTTTAAGCTCATGCGAAACTTGCGATAGAATTGTTATTTCAGTGTTTTTGCCTGAATTAGTAACATCAGAATTTGTCATTAATTTTTGCTGATTGTTTTGATTGTTTATTTTTTTGTATTATCATTATTTTTGGAATAGTCGCCCAATTCATCTAACCAATTTCGTATTTCCGGTTCATACTCACACGCTAAACCGCCAATAATTAATTCACGTTGAAACTCTGCCGCGCCATCGTGAAAAACATCTGCCGCCTCAGCACTTTCAAAACGCTTATTTGGATCCGGTGCAATCAGACCTTTGCAAAAACTCATCAACCGTTCACTTGACGCGACTTGAGCCGGTAAAATTTGTTGTAACTTGCTTGCTAAAAGTAAACGCCCTTGCAACCCCTGAAACTCTGATTGCGAGTTGAACAACCGCCGCCCCGAAAGCATTTCAATCAGAACATAACCCAAACTCGCAATATCACTCCGCGGCGTACCATCCTTACCTTCCAACACTTCAGGAGGCGCATAAGCTAATGTAAACGTCCGATGCAACCGCAATTTGTCAATCTCAAACGCCGAACCAATATCTATCACTTTGGCATTACCGGTACGTTTGAGCATTATGTTCGATGGCTTTATATCACCATGCACAACTCCGCCGCGATGCAACGCCGCAAGCGCACCTAAACAATCCCGAATTATCGGTACAGCAATACCCGGCATAAGACGCGGATGCATCATCCCCCGCGTAACCACTACTTCGTTGATGTGCTTCCAACGCCGCGCCGAAACTTGCGTGTGCAAATGATCAAGCATTTCTTGTTGCAATAATTTGTTCAGATCAAAACCATCAATAAGCTCCATTTCCATAAAACGAACCCGATTCGTCGCCCGCCAATTATGTACCGCTAAAAGATGATCATGTTGAATTCGTGCGACTTTAGCAGTTACCGATGCCATGTTGTTCATCTCTTCTTCGTACAATTCATCTTCGGCAAATCGCTCCGGTGAAAAAACCTTAATCGCTATCGGCAAAACAAAACCATCCGTGCCAACACGTTCACTCAAATAAACTATACCTTGACCGCCATGTCCCAAAACTTGCCGGAAATGTATTACTTCGTCCCATGTTACTTTTTGCTCTTTGAGTAATTGCGTATAGTTGCCCAACAACTCAGGAGTACAACCGCTGCGCACTCCAACACTAGCTTGAGTACGCGAAAGCGTACGCTCAAAAAGAACTGTAGATAAATCGCGATGAGACACTTTAATTATTAAAGGTTAAAGGTATAACAAACACACTGTAGAAATTAATAAAACAAGTACGTTGAAGCAGGTTCGCCTATAAGTAAATCCGCACAATGTACAAAATTCATGTGTGAACAATTTAATAACATCCGCTAAAAAATAATAATAATTTTTTTTGTTACAAAAATTATGTAAACAATTAAAAATTGTATCAGGTTTGTGAAAGTTGTCCGGCGTAATTCGCGTTATTCTATCAAGGCTTGTCAAAAATATACGCTGTTCGCACTATAAATTACGCCCTTGTGGTACGCAACTCGTAGTACAGTAATTTTGTCGGCTTTGAAAATTTGTCATTTTGTATTGTAATCAATCCAGAGCGGATAGCTGGCATTTCGTAAAGGGAAACCGGATTTTTTGCCTTCGGGAGTGAGGTAATTGATGAGCTTCTCACCTTTTTTGTAACGTTTAATATTTTCGGTAAAAATATCAACTATATTGTCAAATCTGCGGTGAAATTGTCCGGCAACATGCGGCGTAATAATTACATTGGCAAAATCCCAAAGCGGATTGTCAGGCGGCAACGGCTCCGGCGACGTAACATCCATGACCGCACCGGCAATCAATTGCGACTTCAACGCATCAATCAAATCATCTGTTACAACAAGTTGTCCTCTAGCAACATTGACGAAAAGTGCGTTATTGCGCATTTGGCTGAATTTATTTTTATCAAATAGATTTTTTGTTACATTATTTAACGGCAGACAAAGTATCACGACATCGGATTGATTAAGCAGATCATTCAATTTATCCGCTTCCCAAAGTTCCGCAACGTATGAAGGTTTTGCGACGGGGAATAAATCAGTTGCAATAATACGTAATTTGAAAGGCGCTAAAACTTGTGCCAACCTGCGGCCAACACCGCCAAAACCAACTATTCCAACAACAGCATTGGTCAAATCGCGTGTTGGACGGCGGATAAATTTACGATAATCCGGCGTTTGTTTGGCGTGTTGCTCTTTGAGAAACGTAGGTAAATTTCGCATCCAACTAATAATCAAACCAAGCGTATGTTCTGCAACTTGATCCGCAAGTACTCCCGACGCCGTAGTTATTGTTATGTCCGAATCAATAACAGACGGAACAAGACACCAATCCATTCCAGCTGCCGAAGATTGAATCCATTGCAAACGTCCTTGCTGCACAATTCTTTCCCAATCAACCGGCACCTTCGCGTGACCACAAAAATAATCCGCATCCAATAACACTTCTGCAATCCGATCTTGACCAACATTAATTATGTCAACATCTGACCACTCCTGCCTGATACGCTCAATCAAATAATCCTCAACCAGCACTTCCTTAAAACAGACAACAAGGTTCATTATAATTTAAAGAACTATTTACTTTTTTCTATAAATACTCTACGAAATTGCCGACAAAATTTGCGCAACAAAAAAACAACAATTCAACAGCTTGATTTTAATTCGGCAAATTTTTGTAACATTTAATTATTGGCTTTTCTGATAATTAACTTTATTCGATTACGGTCAACTGAAATTGAATAAAGTTGTTTTGGGAAAATGTATTTTAAACTGTTCCCACCTTAACTTTCCTTTACTGCCGCCTGCTTACCTATTGGAAGCACGGCTTTTACGCTCTTAAATCACACAAATCATATACGAGCAGTATAGAAGTTCTCTTAACAAGTTCCTGTCCGCTCTTACAAGCAGAAATTCATGTAACTGTTTATTTTTATTTTATGAATTATTACTCTCCGCATAAATTAACAATACTCCGTACTGAAAAGGCAAATATGCTAATCCGCCGTGTTGAGACGAGTTAGCATATTGCGCCCTTTCAAGACAAGGAATATTCTTAAATTAAAACTGTTACGAATACATCAATCAGTTATACCAAACACACTTTAGAAATCTGCAACATAAAAGCATAAAAAAGCATAGAGCAAGCTTTTATATTCTTGAATCACGTAATTTATAGTACGATCAGAATAATAGGTAAGCCTGCGCTGGTCAATGAAAATTCAAGTGTGAACAGTAGTTATTAATATTTAACAATTAAACTATTAAAAAAATTCCTCTCAACACGTTAATCAATGTCGAGAGAATTTTACTTTGCGACCAATACATTTAATTACAAGAGTATATCACAATAAACAGTTTTTACAAGTTAGGGAGTAATTTATAAACTGTTCCCGCTTTAAATTTCCTTTGCCTCTGCCTGTTTTCTGATAGGTAAGTAGGCGGCGGTAAACGAAATTAAAGTGGGAACAGTTTATTATATCCTCCCTTCACTTTGGATATTATTTGTGTTAAACTGGTTTCAATTGTGCAAAGGTTATATTTTGTAACATACTTTTCCAAAAATAAAAATATTTGACAATAAATTTTCGGCTTAATTTTTTTCGCTCACCTTAAATTATACAAATCGTACTATAAATTGCGTGACTCAAGAGAGTAAAAGCCTACTTTACGATAAGTAAACAGGCGACGGCAAAGAAAATTAAAGTGTGAACAGTTTATAAAAATAAACAACAACAATGAATTATGAATTATTAGAGTTGCTATGTTAATTTTTTGGGCGGGTATAGTTATAAAATGAAATCGGTTTTAAGTGTGAGTTAAAATTAAGACAAATAGATTTAGGTTTATGAGTGTAATTAAGGTTGCGCTTTTTGGATTGGGTACGATTGGTACTGGAGTGGCGGATATATTACTTAATCGGCGTGAGCATATTTGCAATGTAACGGGTCAAGATGTGTTGCTTACCCGGATTTGTGATAAAAACACGACGTCGAGACGAGATATTGATATTCCGCATGGAATTTTGACAGATGATGCTGAGTTGATATTTAATGATCCGGAAATTAGTGTTGGTATTGAATTGATAGGCGGAATTGAGCCGGCGCGTACATTTGTATTGCGTCTTCTTGAAAGTGGTAAGAATGTTGTTACGGCAAATAAAGCGTTGCTTGCACAACATGGTGCAGAGTTATTTGCGGTTGCGCGGCGTTGTGGTTGTACGATTGAATTTGAGGCGGCGGTGTGCGGCGGAATACCGATTCTTTCATCAATTGCAACTTCTTTGCAAGCAAATACAATCCAATCAATAAATGCAATTGTAAACGGAACGAGTAATTTCATTCTGTCTCAAATGGAAGATGGAGGGACGTCTTATTCTGATGCTGTCAAGGAAGCACAAAAGTTGGGTTATGCGGAAGCAAATCCTGCAATGGATGTTGATGGTACGGATGCGGTACAGAAGTTGACGATACTCGCGCAACTTGGATTCGGCGCTGTTGTAGATTGGAAAAATGTATCGCGAATGGGAATTGAATCGGTTGATGCAATTGATTTCAAATTTGCGAATGACCTTGGCTATCGTATAAAGTTGCTTGCAGTAGCCAATCGTAGTGATGAAGGTTTGGAGTTGCATGTTGCGCCGACGCTTGTTAAGTTTGATAATCCGCTTGCGAGAGTGCATAATGCGTTTAATGCGATTCGGGTTGTGGGTGATTATGTTGGACCGGTGTTTTTTCAAGGTCTTGGTGCAGGTAGAAATCCAACGGCGTCGGCGATTGTTGGCGATGTGATTGACACGATTCTTGGGCGGTCAAAAATTACTTTTGATACGTTGAATCTTTGGAGTAATGATAAAGGAGTTATTCCTATTAAGCGTACTGAAAATTTTTATAGCAAATCATATTTGCGATTTGATGCTGAAGACAGACCTGGTGTAATGCGTGATTTTGCCGCTGTATTTGGCGAAAAAAATATCTCAATTGCATCAATGATACAACACGAAACAAATAACCCTGATAATAGCTCAAAACAAAAAGCCGTTATCATATTAATCACACACGAAGCACGTGAAGGCGATCTTTTGGAAGCGATTAACGAGGTTGAAAAATTACCATCAATTCAAGGTAAAGTAATACGAATGAGAGTTCAAAGCTGAGGCGGTGATATTATTTTTGTATAAACTTTGATTGTAATTATTCAGTCGTGATATTAGTTTGTGCTATTGAAATTTTTTGGTCTTTAAGAATGATACTCATTTTTGTTTCGTGTTCAAAGTCCGTTTTGTAACTGATGTATCTTAAAAAAAGAAAAACGGAATTTAACGTGTAATTGAGTATAAATCAGGTTTTCCGAAAAATCAGCTTGTACAAGTTATTGAAAATTCAAGTACAAACAGTTTAAAATTTTTATAACATTTTTGTAACGAAAAATTGATGGATAATATAGAAGTATATTCACGTCGTGCGAAGGAGCTTGAAGCGATTCTTAAATTGAGCAGGTTGATTAGTTCCGGGTTGGATCAACATTTATTGTTATCATCGACTCTTGATTTGCTTAATGATGATCTTGGGTTATCGCGTGGTTTGATTTTATTGTTTACGCCGGACAAGGAAGGTCTTGTGTTGGAGGTTGCGCAAGGTACGACGATATTTCAAGAAGGCAAATTGACGTATAGACGCGGCGAAGGAATAGTCGGTCAAGTTGTGGAAACGGGGCTTCCGGTAACGATATTGAAAGTATCTGAAGAGCCGAATTTTCTTGACAGGATTTATAACAGACGGCAAAAGAACACGGGTGAGATTAGTTTTATTTGTGTTCCGATTGTTTGTGAGAGTGAGGTATTGGGGACGCTTTCTGTTGATCGTTCTTATGATGGCGATGTGGTTTCTTTGGATCATGACATGCATTTTTTGAAAGTTATTGCAAGCATGATCGCTTATGATGTTAAGTTACGGCTTCAGGCTGCGGCGATTCATAGTTCGCTTGAGGAGGAAAATACGCGGTTAAAGAATGAGTTGCGGGAACGTTTTTGTCCTGAAAATATAATTGGTACGTCGAATGCAATGCGTGAAGTGTATCAGGCAATTTATCAAGTTGCGTCAAGTGATGCAACGGTATTGATAAGAGGCGAGTCAGGTACGGGCAAGGAGCTTGTCGCTCATGCGA
The DNA here is from genome assembly GCA_031282385.1 of Planctomycetaceae bacterium. Taxonomy (GTDB): domain Bacteria; phylum Planctomycetota; class Planctomycetia; order Pirellulales; family Thermoguttaceae; genus WRKP01. Next base: position 12,954 of record JAITDV010000272.1, read on the forward strand.
TTCATGTCGCGAGTTTGCGGGCAAAGCGACCTTTTATCAAAGTGAATTGTGCGGCGTTGAATGAAAATTTACTTGAGAGTGAGTTATTTGGACATGAGAAGGGATCGTTTACGGGAGCGGTAACACAACGTAAAGGGCGAATTGAAGAAGCGGAAGGCGGCACGTTATTTTTGGATGAAATCGGAGATTTTTCACCAATTATTCAGGTCAAGTTGTTACACGTTTTACAAGAGCGGACGTATGAGCGGGTTGGCAGCAATATATCACGCAAGGCGGACATCAGATTAATTTGCGCAACGAATAGAAATCTTGAATTGGCAATGGAACGCGGGACTTTTAGAGAAGATTTGTATTATCGTATTAATGTTTTTCCGATAATGTTACCGCCGTTGCGAGATCGCAGCGGTGATATAATGTTGTTGGCGAATCATTTTATTGCGATGTATTCAAAGCGTACTAATAAGCAGATAAAACGGATTGGTCCTTCTGCGATTGATTTATTGACGAGTTATAGGTGGCCGGGCAATGTGCGTGAGCTTGAAAATACTATTGAGCGTGCTATTTTGGTTAGTCAAGATGGTGTTATTCATGGTCATCATTTACCGCCGACGTTGCAGACATCGCGTGTAACTAACACAACCGGATCGGGAACGTTTGAGGAACGAGTTGCGATTTTTGAGCGGGACATAATAATGGACGCACTCAAACGAAGCCGCGGAAATATGGCTGCCGCCGCCGTCGATCTGGGAATAACTTCAAGAATATTACGCTACAAAGTAAAACAATATAACATCGACCCAAAACAATTTGCAAGATAATTTTTAAGTTCGGAATTGAGAGTTTGAATTTAAATCTGTACTAGACCTTTTCGCTAACCTGTAGGAGACCACCTCTGCCCCCTCCGAAGGAGGGGAATAATTCGCCTCACTCGGAGGCGTATTCTTATTCCCCTCCTTCGGAGGGGTTAGGGGTGGTCTCGGAGGAGTTAAAGGCGGTTTTTCGTTGTAGTTTTTTTGCTGCGTTGATGTATTTTTAGGTTAGAGAAAA
>JAITDV010000636.1 GCA_031282385.1 Planctomycetaceae bacterium
TCATCAAGCTCCTTACCAAATTCAACATACCGACACGGAATCCTAAATCGAAATAAAAAACGTTTTTGCGTTAACATTACATACCTCTACCAACAAACATAAATACCAACTTGAAAATCAAAAAAATCAGATATAATACGCATATTAAAGAAAATTTATACAAAATTTAATCTTTCTTTTTTTCGTTTTTTTTCGTATTATTTTTTTGTTTTTTTGCGGATGGTTTGAAAAATAAGTCTAATTTGTTTGTTACATTTTCTATGGTTTTTTTGATTTCGTATTGTGTGAATGCGGCGATGATAATTTGTTTAAAATTTTCTATTCGGGCAATTTGTTCTTCGGATTCACCTTTTTTGAATTCGTTGATCAAATGTTCGATTTGCATCAAGGCTTCTTGCTTAGTTGGTTGCGGCAGCCCGATGGCGGTCAAAAATTCACAATAAACCGCATCCCAATATTTCAACTCAAGCACTATCCGCTCCAAAAAAATTCCACGTTCCGCACCAGTAACATTTGCCTCTGCCGCCATCCATTGGAAGTATCTGACTTTTGCAATAATTTGTAAATTGCGTTCACAACGCGATAGTTGTTCTGTCGGTACCGGCGATTGAACCGGATTCTGATTTTGATAATACAAAATAACCCGCTTCACTATCGGGGAAAATTCAAATCGCAACTTTTCACTCGCATCCATGCCAAATTCAAACTCAACACGCTCAGTAAAACGAACAAGCATTTCAGGTGTAAGTTGACAAAAATCCCGAAAATGGATTTGACGAATCAACACAACCCGATCCGCCAATTCAGGATTATTCGTACCAAAAATAATACTCACCCAAATCGAAAAAAAACATGTCGCCAATATCATAAATATTGGAACAACAAAAAAACAAAAATTACCAATACAATAAATTATCTTCAACACGTTAAATTAAAATATACAACTATGATATTCATACTATAAATTACGCGACTCAAGAACATAAAAGCCCACGCAAGTTCTCAAAAATAAAATGGTGAACAGTTTATCTACAACCGATAACAGAAATTTACAATTTGAAATCTCAAAATACTCATCAATTCTTGAATTTTAAACTGTTCACACTTTAAATTCCCTTCATCATCGCCTGCTTACCTATTGAAAGCAGGCTTTTACGCTCTTGAGTCATGCAGTTTATAGTACGAACAGTATATTTTTAAGTTAGCGTTCCAATTTTTTATTTATTTGATGAAGTATTTTATAACCAAAAAACCGCCGATCAGAAGGATTGTAAAAATTATTGTTAGTTTGTTGAAATGGGCGTCAATCCAATTTCTTACACTTGTCCCGAACACAAACATGAGCAACGCAACAAGATAAAACCGCATCCCGCGACCAATAATCGAAGCAATAATCAATGTTAAAATTGATATTTGACAAACTCCGGCAGCTATTGTGAAAACTTTATATGGAATTGGAGTGAATGCTGCTGTAAAAATTGCCAAGAACGCGTTGTCGTCGTATTTGCCGCTGACGATATTGAATGTTGACTCACTGAAAATATGCAAATTAAAGAAAAAGTCTTTCACGTTGACCCAAAGAACATAGCCGATGTAATAACCTAGCAACGCCCCCAATACCGAACCAATCAATGTGACAGTTGCATACCAAAACGAACGGCGCGGACGACCTGCCGACAACGCAATTTGCAAAACATCAGGCGGAATCGGAAAAAAAGAACTCTCCACAAACGCCAACACAAACAATGCCGGAGAACCATAACGAGTATCCGCCCACGAAAGCACCCAATCATAAAGCCGACGAACAACATTACGACGCGGAGAAACCGCACCAACAACATACTCTTCCGATAATTTCTCAACCCAAGATTCCGTTTCTTCTTCCTTAATATTATCATTTGTCATAATTTTATTTTTTGTAATTTTCCCCTACAAATAAGGTGAAATTCAATTTGCAAAAATTCAATTTGAAACACCGTCTCCAAGTTACCACAGAAGTTCACATTTGTAAATACCGAAAGTATTGTTACGGTGCGATTATTAAACTATTCACAGTTTAATAACTTCATTCGGTCAAAACGTGGTAATTGACAATCTCCAATCCTACAGGATAATATCGAGAATGCGATTCGGATGTTCTGTAATTTGCTAGTATTGCCACCGGACAAATTTGGCGTTTTAATTTAACGGCAAGTCGAAGTTATTTTTTTGAACTGAGTTAAATACATCAATTCAATTACACAATGAAAATTTTTTCCTTTACTTTTCTACAGAGTTATCATTTGAAATTTATTATTCATCTTTTCAATCTATCAATAATCCCGTTTTTTATTGCAATTCTGTCTCCTTTAAATTGTACCCTTTGGGCAAATTCACATTCGTCTGAAACCGGTATTAACAAAGAAACATATTTGAAACAGGAATTTATACGTGTTATTCCTGACCAACGGGTTCAATTTGCGCCGAATCTTGTTACTTCAATTGACCTGCTTGACACGTATAACTATCTTATTGAACACTCGGCGCGAACCGATTCAACTCCGCATCAACTTGAATTTTCACTGGAAAACAGCAGTGATAATAAATCAGACAAAAAAACCGCCGAAACCAAAATCGAAAACAACAAACTCATCATCAAATGGAAAAAAATCGGAAAATCAAATCTCACCCTAAAAATTATAAATACCGCAAATCCATCAATCGAATACTTCGACAAAATAAAACTTGAAGCATGGACTTTTAATTATTGGCGAATGACATTGACGTTGTTGGGAGGAATCGGAATTTTTTTACTCGGCATGAAATATCTCTCCGACGGTTTGCAACTTGTCGCCGGTCCCAGCTTGCGGAAAATGGTAGCCACCGTAACCGATAACCGCTTCACTGCAATTCTAGTCGGCATAACCGCAACAGTAGCCGTCC
>JAITDV010000442.1 GCA_031282385.1 Planctomycetaceae bacterium
CCTCCATCGGAGGCGTATTCTTATTCCCCTCCTTCGGAGGGGTTAGGGGTGGTCTCGGAGGAGTTAAAGGCGGTTTTTCGTTGTAGGTTTTTTGTTGCGTTGATGTATTTTTAGGTTAGTGAAAAGGTCTAATATTTGCAAAGTTTTGAGGAAAATCTCGGATAAAACAATAACTATATTGCAAATTATAACTCTAAATTGCAACCAGATAAGCCCAGAATTTATAGCACCAAATAACTTTTTCAGGGACAACTATCTACATTTGTTCACTTGAAATTCTTGATGTATTAAGAACAACTAAATGTTCCTTGTTTGTCAAGCGCAAATGTAAATTCATTGGCAGTTTTTATACACGCAACAGAATAGTTACAAGTAAACAACCCTTATTTATCCAAATTCCCTTAGTAGCAGACAACGCAAAAAACGCCCTTATGCCCTTATTTTTTTTGATGGTAAATTTAAAACAATACCAAACAAAAAATAAGGTCACAAAGGCGCGTCGGGGAAGGAAAGGAAACTTTCGGCTACTAAAGGTAATTTGACAAATAAGGGTTGTCTATTTTTATGTCATGTTGTTTGTGTCGTTTTTTGGGGGAATTGCGGGAGTGCCGCGACTGAATAGTTATTTTTATTTTTCAGATTTCTTTGAATGTTTCCGTCTTGAAAATGGTAACAACCCGCACATTCCAACACAAAATATCAATAAAGTTGCAGGTTCTGGAATATTGGCTGGTGGATTCTCTGGTTGATCTTCGTAGTTATCAGGATAATAAGGCGGTGAAGGTATCGGCGGTTCATCGTTTTGAACCGGATTCGCCACATCCCAAACATCTTCAACAAACGGTTCAGGCGCTTCTGTTGCCAAATCAGCACTAGGGTCTTCAAGAGGAGTATCCGGTGCTTTTGAACCTTCCATATTATTCATTGAGCAATTGTTGGTATTTTCAGGTTGATCAGCGTCAACACGAAATTCATTCGCCAAATCTCCAAGCGACGAAACATTAGGAGCGCTTGACGAAATATCTGCCGACACTATTCCCGATAATCCTAAAACCACCGCCAACACCAAAAAAACTAATTCAAATTTTCTTTTCATTTTAATCACCTCTAAAATAATTGTTACAGAAAAAAGATCCAAAAAAACAAAACAACAAACTCCACGCTGCCAATCTTTTTTCTTCATTTTTGTATCGAAATTTCCGCTCAACATGTTTGTTATTTTTTCCGATAAAATTTCATTCTACTACTTTCAAAGCTAACAAAATCACTCAATTGACAGTTGCAAGTATAACCCTTTTTGACGGAAATTACAATTGTTTATTCAATTTTTGGAGATATACTTTTGATTTGTTGTAATTTATAGTAAATAATAACCGCAAAATAAAGACAAACAGTAATATTCCTAATAAATTGCCGCTCTCCAAAATCAAAAAATCAATTGAAATATACAAGCAATTTTTATACCCAGAATTATAATCTCTCAAATTTTTTTCTAAACTCTACACCGATAAATAAACTTGCCCAAAAATTTAAGAACAACCGAAAAACTTATAACTTATGTAACCTACACCAAATAAAATAACCTCAAATAACTGTAACCAAACTCTGAAAATTCCGGCAAGAACTATTTTGGTACAATCGGGCAAACTAAAATTTTAACAAATTCAACCCCAAAAAATCTCCAAAATAAAACAAATCTAGTAATCCGCCGCACAAAATGATACACTCCACTTTCAAATTTTACCTCCGCGATATTAGACCTTTTCGCTAACCTGTAGGAGACCACCCCTGACCCCTCCGAAGGAGGGGAATTATTCGCCTCCGAAGGAGGCGTCTACTTATTCACCTCACTCGGAGGCGTATTCTTATTCCCCTCCTTCGGAGGGGCTAGGGGTGGTCTCGGAGGAGTTAAAGGCAGTTTTTCGGTGTAGGTTTTTTGTTGCGTTGATGTATTTTTAGGTTAGAGAAAAGGTCTAATAGTTACAATCAATTAACCCAAAATACTAGACCTTTTCGGTGTAGGTTTTTTTGTTGCATTGATGTATTTTTAGGTTAGAGGAAAGGTCTATTCAAGAGAGTGGTTTTAATGATTTTTTTCGCGTAGAGCTGTCGACTGAATAGATAGATTTGCATTTTTGACTAACATAATTATTGTTACAATAATGCATCAAAAAAAAGAGTAATTTGACAAACATTTCACACTCAAATTTATAGTGTTAAACGCCATTTGTAAAAGTTCAGTTTTAATATATTGCCCGTACTATGAATTGCATGACTCAAGAACGTAAAAGCCTGCTTGCCGATAGGTAAGCAGGCGACGGTAAAGGAAAATTTAAGTGTGAACAGTTTAAAAATATCCACCGTAATTATTCAACAAAGACTTATTTGAAATTTCCATGTTTTTTTCTTTGTGTCTTTACGGGATGTTGATTAATTATCCGCATTCACTTCAAACTCCAATCCCCACGCGTGTTCGCAGGGACGGTTTTTGGGGTCTTGCAATTCTTCGGGGATTTCGATTTTTATTCCGTTGCCGGTTTGCGTCCAGCGCAGCGGTTTTTCATAGCCGAAAAGACGAATCGCGCTGTTCGGTTTCGGCACAACGGATTTTACGATCAATTCGCCTTTGGGAAATTTTTCGACAAATGCGTAAACAGTTTTGTTGTCTTTGGAGCGGGTAAATTTTAAACCGCCTTCTTTCCAAATATCCCGGGCGCGGGTTTCATAAATTCCCCTGCCGTTGACTTTCAACCAATCGCCGACTTCTTCCAATTGCTTTATTGCCGTCGGATGGAAATTGCCCGTTGCGTCGGGACCAATGCTGACCATAAAACTGCCGCCGCCCGACACACTCTCAATCAACGAATGAATTATCCATGCCGCGCCTTTGTAATGCTTGGCGTCGGGGTCGAATGCGAATGTTTTTCCCAGCAAGTCAATTTTCATCCAAGGCAT
>JAITDV010000645.1 GCA_031282385.1 Planctomycetaceae bacterium
ATAAACTTTTACCGGAAGATTATTTGACTTGTCTTGCCGAAGACGATCAAGGCGTAATCTGGATCGGAACAAGACAAAACGGCTTTTTTATCGCAGATTCAAAAACCGGCGTCAGAACACGAGTTAATAATTTTTGGGGCGGAGTACATAAAAGTTTTAAATTATGCGGTGAAGGAAAATATTTTGTTAGAGTCACGAATAATTTTAAACTGTTTACACATTAAATTTCCTTTGCCTCCGCCGGCATTCAGATAGATTGATAAGCAGGAAATGTAAAGTGCGAACAGTTTAAAATATACAAATCAGTTATAAATTCTAAATAGTTATGTTGATTTTATGTTTTTGTAAATTTATTTTTTTATTTAGCGTGAAAACCGGTATTGTAATTTATGTCAAATTATTTTATAATTCCCACTCGTCTAGTTGAATGATTATTTCAACTTGGCATTATTGGTAATTTTTGTAACGTTTATTGTATCTATTAACAAAATTAAAATTGATATGAAAATGACAAATGTCAATTCAAAATCAGATTCGTTTGCTACCGACATTAATCTCGGTAATTTCTGCGCGAAATTTAACGCAAGTGTTAAAATAGGCAGGGGGGGGGGGGGGACGTAATTTATTATTCTACTTAAACTCTCGAAAAATTTACCTAAATTCTCAAAAAAAGTTCTGCCACATCTCTAAACGCGGAACACTTTCTTTATTTTTCAATATTTTTACTTCCCTAATCGCAAAAATTGAAATATTGTTTGCGCGTTACTTCAACCTAATTTGTCTAACAGCTAACCAACAAATTCTGCCTTTATCGCTATTGAATAAATATTACTCACCGTTCATCAAAATACTCACGTCCATCAGAAATCACTTTTTTAATTGCTCAAACGCAACGATTTTGTCTATTACTTTAATTTGTTTATTCATAAATTATCACAGAATAATTTATGTAAATTTATGGATAAATAAATTTTTGTTACGTTAATTCACATTGCAAAAAAATTTTAACAAGAAAGGAGATACTATTAAAAATTAAAATTACTGTCGTGTTATGTTGGCGCGTTATTTATTGCTTTTTTTATTTTATTAACGGACAAAAATAACGCATCAAAAAAAAATTAAAAAAATAGAAAACTAAAAATAAAAAATTATGAAAAAGTTTTTATTGTTCTTTTTGTTGCTGTTTGTACTTGTTGGATGCAGCGACAAGGTTTCACTTAAAGGTCGTGTAACATTTTCAGATGACGGTTCACCTGTTAAGGCGGGAACGGTTTGTTTTGTCAATGGCGTATTTCAAGCAACCGGTAAATTGAATTCGGAAGGATATTACGTTGTCGGCACAGATAAAGCGTCGGATGGTTTGCCGCTTGGAATTTACAAGGTTTATATTGCAGAAGCAAAACAACAAAAAGGTACAAAAAAAGTTCCGCAACTTGATATTGACGGTACTCGTAAAGAGGTTGATGAACCTGTTTATGAGGAGCTTGTTGATCGCAAATTTTGTAATGCGGAAACATCAGGTTTAACTTTCGAGGTCAAAGGTTCTTCAATTTTCGATTTCAAAGTAGATCGATTGAAACAATAAGCGAGTATGAAAGAAAACCGAAGCCGATTTATTGTAACGTTTATTGCAATGTTTATTGTAACGAATTCGGCTTAAATATTTCGTTGTTCTTAAAGTGTAATTGCGGGCTTTTTGTATTAGTCTGTGAAAACAACGAAAAAATTAAACATGGAGGATTTCCAAAAAAATAATTTTTCAATTTCGACCAACTGAAATTGACCGAAGTCGAATAATTTATTTTTAAGCTGTTCACACTTGAAATTTTGTTTACCGCCGTCTGCTTACTTATTGGAAAGCAGGCGGTAAAAGAAATTTACTATGTAAACAGTTTTGAAGTTCTCTTTAACAATTTAGATTTTGTTGAAAGGCAAAATTAAATTTAAATGAGGTTAACTATGAGAAAGTTGGTTTCAAAAAATGTTTGTATTAAACCGGCAGAATTGAAAGTCGGGAATGAGGGTTGGCGTTACATTTTCGGAGCTTTTACGCTAGTGGAACTTTTGGTTGTGATAGCGATTATTGGCGTATTGATCGCGTTACTTTTACCTGCAATTCAAGCAGCCCGCGAAGCAGCTAACAGAGCAAGTTGCTCAAACAACCAAAAACAACTCGGTCTTGCCGTACAAGTATTTGTTGACGCAAATCAAGGTGCATTACCGCCGTTGTCAAATTCTATTCATCAACCAGGTATCGTTGTCTTTTTGTTTCAATTCATGGAACAAGAAGCATTGAGCCGGTTTATATTTGTCGAACATCCTGCGCCGATTCCTAACAGAACTGCTGTATCGAATGTAAACGGTAACACATCTTTTCCATTTTTCCCTGATGCGTCATCTGGATTTCGACAAGTAATTAGTAATTCGGCATACAGCGGTAAAGCGGACGCGTTTAACGGACTGGCGTTTTTACATTGTCCATCAAATAAATCGCCAAGAATCACGGCTTACGGACCGACAACTGATTACGTTGCACCGATTATTTTGACAGGCGATCAAAATAATTGGTGGTGAGCATATTTCAATAAAGACGGAACAGCTGTCAATGATGCAATGGGACCGTTTCGTTGTTCAACTTTGACAATGATGGCAGGTTATGAGTCATACGCGAACAATGGTACAGATTCGTTTGGCAGGCTTGCAATTTCAGGTTGGCAGCCGCGAGATGAAATGGTTTCGCGATTTAGTGATGGTACTTCAAATCAAATAATATTTCTTGAGAAATTTATCCCGAACTGGGCAAACAGTGCAGATAATACTAACGGATATTCTTGGACAGGAAGTTATTTGATGAGTTGGCAAGATTATCGTATCGGAGGTTTTGCTCTCTTGATTAATGACAATCCTAATTTGATTGCTAAAGACCCCGAAAATGCTGTAGCTGAAAACACACAACGCCCAACAAACGGTACGACAGCCAATTTTCTAGGCTCCGGTCATGCAGGCGTTATCAATGCAGCATTCGGCGACGGCAGCGTCCGCACGGTGAACAAAACAACTTTGCCGTTACTTATTTATAAACTTTGCCACGTCAGCGATGGTGAAAATGCAACTTTACCGTAACAAAAAATTATTAAAAGTTAATACGTTTTCAATTAACACTGTATTTTTTGTTACGAAATTATTACTGTTATTGTTTTTATTATACTGTTCGTACTATAAATTGCGGGACTCAAGAACGTGAAAGCCTGCTTTCAGATAGGTAAGCAGGCGACAAAAGAAATTTAAAGTGTGAACAGTTTTGAATGGTTTAGTTGTGATTATTGATCAACATTTGATCATGAATATTGTTACAAAAATAGCAAATATAACTATACCGCAAGATTACATTTAACACGGTCAAAATAATTTGATCGAACAACAATTTAACTAATTGGAGAAACCAAAAATGAAAAAACAATTGACAAATTCAATTTCGGAAAACTTTATCAAATTGGTGAAGTCAGATATTGAAATGAATGACAAGAAGTCTTTTAAGTTTTACGGCAAACGATTTTTTGCTTTTACGCTTGTTGAGCTTCTTGTGGTGATTGCGATCATTGGGATATTGATCGCGTTGCTTTTACCGGCAGTTCAAGCGGCACGAGAAGCCGCACGCCGAATGCAATGTTCAAACAACCAACGTCAAATCGGACTTGCTGCGTTAAATTTCAATGACGCAAAAGGCAGATTTCCATGCGGTTTGACAATGGGATTCAATACTGGTGATTTTACGCAATGGAATTGTCCGAAGTATGATTATGGTGCAGTTGGCTGGGGAGCAAGAGTGTTGCCTTACATGGAGATGACACCGTTGTATCAAAAGATTGTAGAATGTTTCACGAATGCCGGACATGATGCAGATTTGATTACTCACTGGGATGCGAAAATCTTTGAGACGACAGCTGGAACGGGACTTATTCCGTTTAGTATTTCTCAAGTCAGTCTTAAAAATTGGATTTGTCCTTCTTCAACAACTGTTGAAAAAACCGGACCTGAAACAGGTAATCCGCGCAATTTTGCAATTTCTAATTACGTCGGTAACTGCGGTAATCGACAATTAGGATTGGCAGACAGACGTGATATAACCGGCAATACCGGTAATGCACAATATCCGTATGCAGGATGTGATAGAGGCGATTATGGCGGAGTATTTTTTCAAGGTCACCCGCCGTTCAAAGGTATGTCTGGATTCCAACCTGCGCTCGGTGATTTCAAAGACGGCACGTCCAATACGTTCATGCTTTCAGAACGGGCAAAGGATCTAGTATTTTACTCATGTAGTGCCCCATCAAAACAATTTCGATTCCCGACAAGTTGGATTGGAGGCTATGAACGCGGCGTACATGAAATTGCTTTTACAACATTCTATCAGCCAAATCTCAAATGCCCTGTTAAAAATGGTAGTAATGTGTTTCCAGCGCAGTCAACTACATCAAGTATGCATCCGAATGGAGTGAATGTTACCAACGCGGATTTATCGGGACGTTTTGTTACGGATTCGATAGCCGCAAGCATCTGGCAAGCACACGGCGGACGAAGCGATAGTAAAGTAGCTGCTTTACCATGACAAAAGCAGCTGCTTTATCATGACAATGGTATTTGAACTGTCCACACTTTAAATTTTGCTTACCGCCGCAAGCTTACCTATCGGAAAGCAGGCTTTTACGCTCTTGAGTCACACAATTTATAGTGCGAACAGTATAGTGTTACTTTTATTTCAGTGTTGAAAAAACACCGATTAACCAATATATGGTTGGGGGGGCAACGTGATTGAATTGTTCAGTTGTTTGTAAGCGTTTAATTAACAAGCGGAACAACTGTTATTACGTAAAAATTATTCAGATTATCGTTACAGGGTTGTTACTATTTACGGCAGTGCTTGCGAATAAAACAAACGAGACGTTTACAAGCAACTGAATAATTACATAACTTTAATTTCAAATTTTAACAATTTAAACTGTTCACACATTAAATTTCGTTTACCTTCGCCGGCTTACCTATCGGAAAGCAAGCTTTTACGCTCTTGAGTCGCGCAATTTATAGTACGAGCAGTATAGAAATAGGATTTTTTTAACAATGAACAAAAATATTTTTGTAGTATTTCTGATGGCGATTATGTTGTTTATCGTTTTCGGATGTAATAGAGGAATTGAGCGAGTCGGAGTTGAAGGTATTGTAACCTTTGAGGGTAAGCCATTGGAAGGTTGTACCGTAATGATTACGCCGCAAGCTGGACCCGGCGCAATTATGGAAACCGATGCAGATGGTAAGTATAAAGTTTTAAAGTTGGCAGGACCGATGCCGGGTGAATGTGAGATAAGTGTTGAGAAATTTAATACGCAAATAGTTGATGGAGACAGCGTAATTGCAGGACCTGCATTGCCCGATAAAATTCAAGGCAAACCAAAACCATTCACCCTAAAAAGCGGCAACAACACTATAAATCTCGATCTCGATCAATGGTAAATTAAGGGAACTTCTAAAAATTTATTTTGTCCACGAATTTTCACGAAATTGCACG
>JAITDV010000649.1 GCA_031282385.1 Planctomycetaceae bacterium
AAAATCAAAGAATACGCCGAACAAAAACCGCAAACGAAAACCATCCTGCAACGTCAAATCAATGGTCTTGATCAACAAATTAATCAAACCGTTTATTTATTGTACGGTTTGACGGAAGAGGAAATTAAAATTGTTGAAGGAAAATAATTTTGAGTAGTTATAAACTGTTCATACTTTAAATTTCGTACTATTTCGGTGGAATTAGTGTTTTGAATTAATTAATAGTAACTATTCAGTTGCGGGTTTCAATTGTTTAGAAAAAAGGAGTTAGGGAATAGGAACAAAGCAGACAAAAACGCAGCGTTCTAAAGTAAACTACCCTTATTTATCCAACCATTAGTAGCAGGCAACGCCCCCCAATGTGCCCTTATGCTCTTGAGTCACGTAATTTATGGTATCAGCAGTATAGAGTGTAACAATGCTAACCGAATAGACGTTATAAGCCGTAACATAATGCATTAAAAAAGTCTCCAAGAACTAAACCAACGCGCATTACCAACAACTCAAGTGCGAACTTGTTTAACATTTTTAATTTTCGTATCAAAAAAGGAGTATGTATGTTTTATAAATTTATCAGCAAAAATCTGTTGTTTGTTTGTTTTATTTTTTTGTTGCCTGTTTTAATTTTGGCGACTGGCTGCAAGTTGCCTCAAACGTTTAATCCGTTGACTGCAAGTCGGTTGCGTAGTGTAGAGTTAGAACATCTTGGCAATACTGCACTCGAACGCGGCGATAATCAGGCGGCGGAAAAATACCTTTCGGATGCGTTGCGTTTAAATCGCCGTGATGTTGAGTTACGGCGTAGCTATGCAGAATCCCTTTGGCAACAGGGCAAACAACATGAATCACTCGAACAACTTCGATACGCCCAAAAATACGGAGATAAAAACGGAGTAACTTTGAATATTTCATTGGCGGAGAAGTTGTTGGTATTGGGTGATATTGATGGAGCTTATGCGCAGGCGGAAGAGGCAGTGAAATTAGCACCACAAGATGCACGCGGATGGGCTTTGCGCGGAAAAACAATTTTGGCGTCAGTACAAAAACAATTGAACAATCCAAATAAACAAAATGAAATCGCAAATAACGAATCCGGAAACCAACAAAATATTACAACATCAGATAAAATTCGCGAATTAATCATCAAATCTCGCAACGATTATTACCGTGCAATTTCAATTGATCCCGAAAATCGTGATGTTCTTGCCGATCTTGCAAATGTACAATTACTTGCCGGTCAACCAGAGCAATCTCTTGTAACATTACAAAATCTACAAGATCAATATCCTCCAGATTCGTTACCGCCTGAAATATTACGCATAAAAGCGCGATCCTATCTTGCATTGAAAAAATACGACGACGCTAACCGTTGCCTTGCCGCCGCAAACAAAATGACAGAGTTAAAATAAATAGTAACTACTCAATCGCGCGCAACCCGATATTGAACAATTACTAATTTTTTATGACGTACCGTTTGTAACTTTAACTATTTCGTGAAATTCAAATGTCTGATAATTTGACCCAAAACAGTCAATCCAAAACCGATAATACAAATTCGCCTGACACAGCTAAAACTATCGAATCAGAACAGATTCGTGAACTTTGCCGGAAATTGGAAATTCTTGATGAACGGCTAAATCAAACTCAACGATTGAGTGCTGTTGGCGAGTTGGCTAGTACGACTGCACATGAATTTAATAATATTCTGACAACTATCATAAATTACGCAAAACTTGGTATGCGTCATGTGGACAAAACATCACAAAAAAATGCTTTTGAGAAAATCTTGATGGCAGCGAACAGAGCGGCGAAAATTGTAGGAACTATCTTGGCGGCGGCAAAAAATCGGAAGCAATCTTTTGAACCGACAAATTTGATTTCACTTGTTGACGATGTGATGTTGTTGCTTGAACGCGAGATGAATAAATACAAGATAATTGTTGAACGGTATTTTCCGCAGAGTGCGCCTGATATTCTGGCAGACGGAAATCAGATTCAACAAGTTTTGATTAACTTGTTGGTCAATGCACGACAATCAATGCCGAATGGCGGACGGCTTATTCTCAAGATTGCGTATGATGAAGAAAATGAGATGTTGGATTTGACGGTTCGGGATTATGGTTGCGGGATAGAGGAAGAAAAGTTGCCGTACATTTTTGATAAGTTCTATTCAACAAAATCCGGTCCCGACGAAACCGGTAAAGGCGGAACTGGACTAGGACTCGCTGCAAGTAAAGAAATCATCGAACAACACAAAGGCATAATTCGTGTAGAAAGTAAATTAGGCAAAGGAACAGCTTTTATATTGCGGTTACCTACTGTAATACGGGCAAAATTAATGGAGTTGCAAGATAAAGAAACATTGTCAAAAAGCAACGAACAACAATAGACCTTTTCGCTAACCTGTAGGAGACCACCCCTGACCCCTCCGAAGGAGGGGAATTATTCGCCTCACTCGGATGCGTCTTCTTATTCACCTCCTTCGGAGACGTCTTCTTATTCCCCTCCTTTGGATGCATCTTCTTATTCCCCTCCTTCGGAGGGGTTAGGGGTGGTCTCGGAGGAGTTAAAGGCGGTTTTTCGTTGTAGGTTTTTTGTTGCGTTGATGTATTTTTAGGTTAGAGAAAAGGTCTA
>JAITDV010000651.1 GCA_031282385.1 Planctomycetaceae bacterium
TAGACCTTTTCTCTAACCTAAAAATACATCAACGCAACAAAAAACCTACAACGAAAAACCGCCTTTAACTCCTCCGAGACCACCCCTAACCCCTCCGAAGGAGGGGAATAAGAAGACGCATCCGAGTGAGGGGAATTATTCCCCTCCTTCGGAGGGGTCAGGGTGGTCTCCTACAGATTAGCGAAAAGGTCTAGTATATGCGGGGAGTCTTTTGATATTGTGCAGCTTTGGTATAATCTCAAACTATGAAAGATAAAATACAACATCCGCCAATCAATTGGAAATTACCTTTATTGTTATTTATTCTTACATGGATAACGACAACAGGTTTCAGATATGATGGCGAACAAGATATCATTCGTCCATTTGTTCTTCTTATTCTTAGTCCGCTTAATCAAGAGTTAGCGGTTGAGGGTTGGAGTTTGCTTATGAAGTTGTTATGGGAGGGGATAGCGTTTTCGTTACCTCTTATGACAATATTGACGTGCCATGAATTTGGACATTATTTTCAAACTCGCCGTTATGGTGTTTATAGTAGTTTGCCGTATTTTATTCCGCTTCCGTTTGTGCCTTTTGGTACAATGGGTGCGGTGATTGCAATGGATTCAAGTATTCCTAATCGGCGAGCTTTATTTGATATAGGCATATCGGGACCTCTTGCCGGTCTTTTTCCAACGTTGTTTTTTATTTATCTTGGCGTCAAGTGGTCGTATATTGTTCCAACTGAAATCGGCAGCGAAATAGTTTACGTACAACCTCTTTTGTTTCAATATTTTGTTCATTTACTTTATGGACCGATTCCGGTTGATAC
Source organism: Planctomycetaceae bacterium (assembly GCA_031282385.1). Lineage (GTDB taxonomy): Bacteria > Planctomycetota > Planctomycetia > Pirellulales > Thermoguttaceae > WRKP01. The sequence continues at coordinate 812 of JAITDV010000651.1, forward strand.
GACGTTGTATTTGCATCCGGTGGCGAAGGCGGGTTGGGTCGGGCTTTTTTTAACGTCATTCAACCTAATGCCGCTAGGACAACTCGACGGTGGACATGTAATTTATGCGTTAATGAAACAACGAGCAGCGTATTTGTCGTGGCTTGTTTTTTATTCGGCAGTATTGATTGTTGTTTATTTGCAGCTTTGGCAATGGACGTTGATATTAGTACTTCTTTTAATTGTCGGTGTTTCTCATCCAAAAACATCAAACGATAAAGAATCGTTGGGAATTGTAAGATCAATTATCGGATGGATAACATTGATGTTGGTGGTATTCGGACTTACTCCGACTCCGTTGAAAGTAAAAGATGTTGATCCGCAAAAAACAATACCGGCAGTATTTTGCTTAGAGAATGATTTGCCTATTGGTGATACTTATACTTTTCGTACTATAAATGCGACCTTTTCTCTAACCTAAAAATACATCAACGCAACAAAAAACCGCCTTTAACTCCTCCGAGACCACCCCTAACCCTTCCGAAGGAGGGGAATAAGAAGACGCATCCGAGTGAGGGGAATTATTCCCCTCCTTCGGAGGGGTCAGGGGTGGTCTCCTACAGGTTAGCGAAAAGGTCTATTGCATGACTCAAGAGCGTAAAATCCTGCTTTCTGATAGGTAAGCAGGCGGTGGTGAATAAAATTTAAGGTGTGAACAGTTTAAAACTATTACAGATAACTTAAAACTTTTTTCTGTTAATAATATGAGTTCAATAAAAGGTCAAATGAAACGGGATTTGTCTGTGCGTCCAAAGTTGACGTTGCGTCAGATACTGAAACTATCTGTTTATATTTTCTTGGGTTTATTGCTAATTTTGTTTTTGATTTTTTATTTGCTTTATCTTTCGGCGCAACGCGAACCGGAATTTTATCGGGAGGCAAAAAGCGTACCGATAGAAGTGCAGCAGACTCGTAATGCGGCGGTAGTTGATAAAATTAGAACGTTAAACAATGATTTTCAGAATCGGAATAAGAGTTGGTCGGGTACGTTTACGGCGGAGGAGATAAATGCTTATCTTGCGGTTGAGGCGACGAAAGCCGGTGCGAATTTGTTGCCGCCTGATTTGCAAGAACCGCGTATTGCGTTTGTTTCGGGTTCGGTTGTGATTGCGAGCAAGGTTAGGCAACGCGGGCTTTCCGCAATTTTGAATATTTCATTGGGCGTAACAATGCCTGAACCCAATAAGTTAGTTTTCAGAATGAGGTCTTCGCAAGCTGGCGCGTTACCGTTTTCCAAGGATTATATTGCGCAAGTTATCGCGGATGTGTTGCGACGAAAATGGGGCAATGTAACACAAGGCAACGAAGGCGGCGACCCAACTTTCACAATACAACTAAATCTAAAAAACAGCACCGGTCGAAAAATAAGAGTTGAAAGTTTTGAAATACGCCCAGGCGTAATCCAATTTGCTGGAACAACTGAATAAAAGACGCAACTATTAAGTCGGTTGTTTTTTTGTAACAATAAATGATAGAATTGAACAATAACCTCATTTCAAATTTTAAACTGTTCACACTTGAATTTTCATTCACCTCCGCCTGCTTACCTATCGGAAAGCAGGCTTTTATGTTCTTGAGTCGCGTAATTTATAGTACGAACAGTATAATAGACCTTTTCGCTAACCTGTAGGAAACCACCCCTGACCCCTCCGAAGGAGGGGAATTATTCGTCTCCTTCGGGGACATCTTCTTATTCCCATCCTTCGGAGACATCTTCTTATTCCCATCCTTCGGAGACATCTTCTTATTCCCATCCTTCGGAGACATCTTCTTATTCCCCTCCTTCGGAGGCATCTTCTTATTCCCCTCCTTCGGAGGCATCTTCTTATTCCCCTCCTTCGGAGGGGTTAGGGGTGGTCTCGGAGGATTTAAAGGCGATTTTTCGTTGTAGGTTTTTTGTTGCGTTGATGTATTTTTAGGTTAGTGAAAAGGTCTAATGAAATAATAATGAGGTTGATCGTGTGATGAAATTTAGGCTAATGGAAAATTTAACAATACACTTTACATTGCGCTTCTGATGTTTCTTGCTGCGGGTTTTGTATTCGCCATTTCTTGAATTAGACGCCGCCAATTTGTTGTGCTTCCGGCAGTAATTCTGCCAAGCGGTTTGCTTGTCTCGCAACCAGTCAATGATGGAATATTTGACGGTATGTTGTCAACCGCCATTACAGTCAAAAGCGCAACACAAACCGCATCAAATGTCTCCGGCAAAATACCTAAGTCTGTTACTTGAGTTAATCTATTTTGTTTGAGTTGATTTGATATTGAATTCATAAGCATTCCATGCATCCGGCACGCACCTGTAACCAAAATCTCTGTTTCTAATCCATGCAAAAATTCCATTTCGCCGGATAATATTTGATGCACGGTTGAGACTATACTTTCCGCAATAAAGCAACTTGCCGTACACAAAATATCTTGATACGAATACTCCGAACCATTCAACCTGAACGCTGTCCGTAAATACGAATCAACCGATAATCCCAACGGATTCCAAACTTCGCCGCTCCTACTAATATTGCGGAACTCATTCAATAACGACGCAATCTGACAACCCTGTACCGTCAACCTGCCGCCAACATCTACGGATGATTTGCCCTGTGTCAACTTGTAAGTCAACGCATCTAAAAATGAACCGCACGGAACAATATCACGTACAATTATTTTTTGAAACGAAAATACATTTTCAGAACGCGGAAATATCGTCAAACGCGCCGTACGACCAAGATCAAGAAGTATCCGTGCCGTCAATTCAGATTTGAGAAAAACCCAACTTGGTAACGTCAAAACTGGTCCGCCATTGCCGCCCGCCGCGACATCTTGCGATGAAAACGAATCTACTATATTCAATCCCGTCTGCTCCGCAAGAAATGACGCATCACACAAACTCCTGTAAAATAAGCCTTCTGAACTATTATATCTTACTCCCGAATCATACACTCCAATTGCCAATACTTCATTTTTGGACAAATGCGACTCACTTAGAAGCTCCTCTATCGCCTCTTCCTCAACACTCGCAAGCTCACGCAAAACATGTTGATAAAGAAGACAAAATTCAGCAAAATTCACGTTGTCATTGATGTTATTGTTGCTGTTATGATCGTTGTGTTGTTCTGTATTTCGATTGGTGAAATATTCTTGCAAGGAGTTGTAACTCGCTGTAATTTCTGTTGGAATGTCGTAAGAAATTGATTTACGAATCTCAAGAGGTGCGCCGCTGCCGCGACCATGAATACCAATCATTGCTGTCTCTATTCTACGGCAACCCGACGAAACACTAACGCCGCCAAACCAACGCGGAACTGGTTCATTCTTTTTTAATGATCCTGAAAATGAAAAAAATTGCATTGTAATTAAATTATTTTTTTAACTTATAAAAATTTTAAATACTATTTAAACTGTTCATACTTTATATTTACTTCACTGCTGCCTGCTTATCGGAAAGCTGTTTTTTACGATCTTGAGTCTCGCAATTTATAGTACGAAAAGTAATACGTTATCCTTACAGAGTTGTCAAAATTTACAACAACACCAAACAAAACACATAATACGCCTTACAAGCAACTGAATAATTACAAATTTTGCTTTGTTACCGAAATCACAGTTGCCGAAAACTCACCTCGTTAATATCGGGATAATAACAATTATTTGAAACCGTGTAAATCCTAATTTTTTTCACTTGATTGCCCAAGCCGTAAACTCTGACTTTCTTGAGAAAGTGTATTATTTTGCAACACCAAAAAAGCCAAATTGCGATAATGTGCAAAATAAAACACTACAATTATGTGTCAATTTGAAAAAAAAGTTTTAATCTTTTTTGAGCAAAGTTAATAAATTTTAATTTTTTAATGTATCATTTTGGCACAATAAATGCTTAATATTGACAGGTAAAACACTATTATTTACTTGGGAAAAACTGTGGCGCAATAAAATACATTAGACCTTTTCGCTAACCTGTATGAGACCACCCCTGACCCCTCCGAAG
>JAITDV010000652.1 GCA_031282385.1 Planctomycetaceae bacterium
TAGACCTTTTCTCTAACCTAAAAATACATCAACGCAACAAAAAAACTACAACGAAAAACCGCCTTTAACTCCTCCGAGACCACCCCTAACCCCTCCGAAGGAGGGGAATAAGAAGATGCATCCGAAGGAGGAGAATAAGAAGATGCATCCGAGTGAGGCGAATAAGGAGACGCCTCCTTCGGAGGGGTCAGGGGTGGTCTCCTACAGGTTAGCGAAAATGTCTATTATCAAAATTAATTGACAAGGAGTCCCCATTCAGATGCTCAAACAAACTCGCCGCGAACAAGTTGACTACCATTAAAACAACAAAAAGACTTTTTCAGAGACGACTATCTACAACAATTCTGTTTCCTAAAACTGAATAAACTTGTGCTTGGCAATTGTATAGTTTGTCTAGTTCACTATCCTGATTTTAAATTGTAAGATATACATAATATACTGTTCGTACTATAAATTGCGTGACTTATGAACGTAAAAGCCTGCTTTCCGATAGGTAAGCAGGCGAAGATAAACGAAATTCAAGTGTGAACAGTTTATGTGTTGTTTTCTATTAAATATCATCTTGTCAAGTAGCCCCATGAGTTGTGAGAAATTGGAACGGGACGTTGAAACGGGACGGCGGATATATTTATGCAAAATCCCGAACTAACTGAAATCAGTAAAGTTGCACTGGAAGGCAAATCGCCGTTGCAAACAGACAATAAAATGTTGTCAATAGTTTTCTTAAAATAAAAATTTTCTATGAATAATTTTAACCAATTTATCAAACAGAAGTTTCAATTCAAAAAAAGTTCATATTCAATTATCACTGACCTCCCCCTACTTTGCGCGGCAACTTATCACGGTATCATTGCTCCCTCGCGAATGACATACGGCTATGTTGTATGTCTGTACGGGGTGTTGCTACTATATGTAGTGATATTTTGTATTAAATATTTCATTTACTTTACATCGATATTCGCAGTTTGTCTGCATTGTGTTTAGCATAATTGGTAGTGCATTGGTCGATAGTGAGAAGAATTATCATGAGGCTGTTTGTTGTTTATCGGAATTTTTCATTAGAAGATCGAAAGTAACATGTTGTTGCACGGAATCTGAATTTTGAACTGTTCACACTTTAAATTGCGTTTACCACCGCCTGCTTACCTATCGTAAAGCAGGCTTTTACACTCTTGAATCAGGCAATTTATAATACGAACAGTATAAGGTTGGAAAATGTTTTGAGGTTTGTGTAACGTGATAAAAAATGGCAATGGATAGCCGTGTGCGTCTTGAGTTATTTTTTTGAGCTTTTGTTTTTTTGGGTTACACCGTTTCTATACAAACATCCGGTAGTTCGTTATTGTTAATGATCAGTTTTTTCTGATCCTTGTATAATTACTTTAACCTGTTTTTAAACTTATCTTTTTAGTATGGATACTTTGTTAAATACGTCAGTATCGGCTGACAACACATTTACCGATTCCGTTAATGCAACGGTAAAATATCATTCCGGTCTTAAAATTTTACCAATCTTTTGTCCTGAAAATATTGCGGATCCATTTGACTCTGTTTCATGGAAAAAATGTACTGCCGTAATCAAAAATGATTCCGGCTCTGTTTTTTTTGAACAAAACGATTGTGAATTTCCGGAGTCGTGGAGTCAATTGTCTGTTAATGTTGTTGCGAGTAAATATTTTTACGGCGATCCCAATACGCCTATGCGTGAAAAAAGTATTCGCCAACTTATTCATCGCGTAAGCCGAACAATAACAGATTGGGGATTAGCGGACGGCTATTTTACTACCGCAGCAGAAGCTGAAATTTATTATCGCGATCTTACATGGTTGTTGGTCAATCAATACGGTTCTTTCAACTCTCCTGTTTGGTTTAATGTTGGACTTTATTCTCAATACGGCATCAAAGGTAACAAATGCACTTGGCATTGGGACGAAAAACAAAACGAAGCAACTCAACCCGATAATCCTTACCAATATCCTCAAGCATCTGCTTGTTTCATCCAGAGTGTTGAAGACAACATGGAAGCGATCATGGATTTGGCTCGTAGTGAAGCGATGTTGTTTAAGTTTGGCAGCGGTACCGGAACAGATTTGTCAACAATACGTTCAAGTACAGAAAAATTAACCGGCGGCGGTAAACCTTCAGGACCTCTCTCCTTCATGCGGGTCTATGATCAAATCGCAGCGGTAGTAAAAAGCGGCGGCAAAACAAGACGCGCGGCAAAAATGCAATCTCTAAAAATTACACATCCGGACATCATGGGTTTTATTGATTGCAAATTTCGTGAAGAAAAAAAAGCAAAAATTCTAATGGCAAACGGATTGTCTTATGAAGACGCATACTCTTCTGTTTTGTTTCAAAATGCCAATCTCTCAGTCCGATTGACAGATGATTTTATGCGTGCAGTTAAAGTAAATGAGATTTGGACAACACGATGGGTAACCGACCCGAATCAAAAAGGACCAGAATATCCGGCTCGCGAAATATTTGACAAAATAGCTAGTACCGCGTGGGCTTGCGGCGATCCGGGAGTCCAATTTGATACAATAATAAACAAATGGCATACGACGCCAAATTCAGGTCGAATCAACGCCTCTAATCCTTGCAGTGAATACATGAGTCTTGATGATACGGCATGTAATCTTGCAAGCGTAAATCTGATGAAATTCCGCAATGATGATGGTACATTTAATGCGGAACGGTTTGTTCAAGCGTGCCGGATATTTTTTATTGCCCAAGAAATAATTATTGATCGTGCGAGTTATCCGATTAAAAAAATTGCGGAAAATAGTCATAAATTCAGAGCGATTGGTCTTGGTTATTCTAATCTTGGCAGTTTGTTAATGAGTCTTGGGTTTCCGTATGACTCTGATGAATCACGCGGTTTGTGTAGTGTAATTACCGCGTTGATGACGGGTGCCGCGTACAAAACCAGTGCAGAAATTGCAGAAATTGTTGGTACTTTTGAGGCGTTTAATCTTAATCGCGAACCTATGTTAAAAGTAATTGATTTGCATTGGAACGCCGTCAATAATATATCAAGTGCGCCTAACTATCTCAAAAAAATTGTTCAAAAATTATGGGACGAAGTACGAAATGCCGG
>JAITDV010000447.1 GCA_031282385.1 Planctomycetaceae bacterium
TATAACGAAATCTCAAGATTAACGGAATACCAATTAAAAAAATAGAGCTAGAGTTCAAAAAAAAGGCAATTTTTTTTCAAAAAAATCACGCCTACGAAAAAAATACGTAAACAAAAAACATTATAGCAGCATTACCCCTAACCCCTCCGAAGGAGGGGAATAAGAAAACGCCTCCTTCGGAGGCGAATAAGGCGACACCTCCAAAGGAGGCGAATATTCCCCTACTTGATTTTCATTTTTGATCTGTTACACTTCCCCTATCATTTTTGTGTAAATTTGTTGGGTCGAATATTTATGTTGGTGTTGTGGCGAGTTAATTTCGGCGCGGCTTTGATGTACGTTGTCCGTACTATAATTTGTAATTTGTGCAACTCAAGATCGTAAAAGACTGCTTTCCGATACAGGGAAACCGGCAACAGTAAAAGAGATTAAAGTATGAGCAGTTCATTAGATTTAACAATTTCCATAATGGTGAAATTGTGTATGAGGTAATCGTGATAGCAGTGTCTTCCGCAAAGTGCTGACGACATTGAAAACTATCTTAGTTTGTGATACTTGTTTTTCAATTGCGATTATTTATTCCGTGTTTATTTGGGGTAATGGTCAAATAATTGACAATCAGTCACATCAAAAAAACTTTAGAACCTATTAAAAAAATGAAGACCAATTTTACACGTAACTTTTTTTTCGGCGCAATCAGCGCTGTTTTAACGGTTGTTCTTTTCGCGATTGCGGGGAACTTGTCCAACAAAACTATTGCCAACGCCGATGAGCCTAAATCGAAAAACAGAAGTTTTCTCGATGAGAAGGTTCCTGATGTTAAAAAATTCAAATTGCTCTACAGTTTTGATCCGCTTAACGTCAAACCGTCTGACGGCGTTACTTTTACTTACGATTTTGATAACTCAAAAGAGATCAAAGGTAAAATTAAACGCGTCTGTTATTTCTTGCGATACAAGAAAGACGGAAAAGATCAATACGCCGCTGTAGTAATGCCGCCTTTGGATCCTGATCCAACCAAGCTTGGCGTACCTGTTATGTCCATTGACAGAACGTATCAACAGGTAATTTCAGACGTCAAAATCTACTCGAATGTTGAAGGCGTAGAGACCGGCGAATTTAAAGATGGCTGCAATGTTGAATTTTGGCCAGGTAACACCACAAAGAACAATACCATAAATATTCCTGATGCTAATTCATCTTATGATTGGGGGGACGGACCTACGTCAGCTCCCGGATACGGCTCAATGCAAATCCACAACTATCTGAAAAAACAATGCGTCATTTCTTTCAGCAACTTCAGAGGAACTGACCATTGCGACGTCGGAATCGGTAACAACCCAAACGGTCATCCAGATTGGACATTTACCCAATCCGTCAAAAATTTCACCGACGGTCAATTTATGATTTTAGTTGAAACAGAATGATTTTTCGGTTTGGCAAAGATAACTGAATCAAACGAAACTTCATAGAGATTAAAATTTTTCGTTGAGGTTAAAAAGGACGCAGAGAAAGTTATTTTAATCGCAATAATAGACAAAGTACATTTGTACATTTCAGATATAAATTGCTAAAAAAAATCATTCTTTGCGTTCTTTGTTTTTAAAGTTGTTATAACTATTCGGTCGCGAAAAGGTCTAATATGTGTCCGGTATTTTGAATCTATGTTTTTTCCTTACAATACAGATGCTCCGCTTTATCATCGCCCTGTGATTACTGTTATTTTAATAGTGGTCAACGTTGTTGTGTTTTTCTGTGAGGTGAATAATCCAAAGATAATTACGGAGTTTGCGCTTGAGGTTGGCAACGGTCTTCATCCTATTCAATGGTTGACTTGCAATTTTTTACATGCAGGAATAATGCATCTTGTCGGCAACATGATTTCGTTTTGGGCGTTTGGATTAGTTGTTGAGGGCAAGTTGGGGTTGATCAGGACTTTGTTTGTTTATCTTGGAATCGGGATAATTTATGGTGCAATTGTTCAAATTTCAATGTTGGGCAATGAGCCGACGTATTGTCTTGGAGCGTCGGCGATTATTTTTGGGATAATGTCAATTTGCTTAGTTTGGGCGCCGGAAAATTCAATGGAGTGTTTTTTGCTTATTCGGTTTACTCCGATATTTTTTGAAGTTCGTATTAAGACGCTTGTTGGTATTTTTTTGGCTTTGCAAGTTTGTGTTTTGATTTTGACGAATGGTTCTTTGTCGAGTGAGTTTCTTCATGTTGTTGGTGCGATTACAGGATTTATTGTTGGGATATGGATGTTGAAATCGGGGCAAGTTGACTGTGAGAATTGGGATATTTTTTCGGTTTGGGCTGGACGGCATACAATGACAGATATTGAGCGAAAAATACACGACGCAAACACTCCCAAAGCAAAACAACAAAAAATTGAACAAATAAAAAAACGTCAAAATATGATGTTGAATGAAATTCGTTTTGCGATCAACAACAATACGCCAATTCCTGCATTTGTTATCGCGCAGAAAATGATTCATGAGTTTCATGACGTTAAAATTCCTGAAGCGGATTTGTTGTTATTGATTCGATTATTGATCAAAAATGAACTTTGGTCTCAGTCAATTGAGATGATGCAAGTGTATCTGAGTTGTTACACCTCAAAGGCGTTGCCGATTCAGCTGAATCTTGCCCGTATTTTTATTGCAACAGACAAGCCGCGTGCGGCGGAAAAATTATTAGCGAAAATTGATCCGCAAGACCTCGATTCGAATCAATATAATGTCTTCCAATCGTTAAAAGAACAAGCCCAAACAAAAAGCCGATTATTAGAAGAACAAGGTACCTACGAAATAATTGAATAATAGACCTTTTCGCTAACCTGTAGGAAAACCACCCTTGACTCCTCCGAGACCACCCCTGACTCCTCCGAATGAGGCGTATTCTTATTCCCCTCCTTCGGAGGGGCTAGGGGTGGTCTCGTAGGAGTTAAATGCGGTTTTTCGTTGTAGTTTTTTGGTGTGTTGATGTATTTTTAGGTTAGAGAAAAGGTCTAATGAACAACTTTTAAACTGTTCACACTTTAAATTGCCCTTGCCGTTGCTTGCTTATCTATTGGAAAGTATTTTTTTACGCTCTTGAGTCCCGCAATTTATAGTACAAGCTGTATAACTTATGTTATGATTTTCATTTTCCACTCCCCCTTGTTTTTCTTTGAAATGGGGATAAACTAAACCGGCTTTTGTAGAGAATTGTTGTTGTGTTTTGAGTTGGGCAAATTGCAATCGGTTAGGCGGTGACGCGGTGGTAATGCTGAAGTCTGAAACTTGCTTAATAAATTTAACCAAACTAACCAACAGCAAAATTTCACAACAAGACCTAAAATCCTAATGTATTATGCATTTTAGGTTTTCGGCAACACAAATAGTGTTAAAGCAAACTTCAATTCGAGTAATTTTGCGCGAGGTATTGAAATCTTTAAAGTATGAGTAGTTTAAAATTCTGTACCTGTAATTGACGTGATACTGTTCGTACTATAAGTTGCATGACTCAGGAACGTAAAGGTCTGTTTACCGATAGGTAAGCAGGCGGCGGTAAAGGAAATTTAAAGTGTGAACAGTTGAATAGTCCTGAAAAGAGATTTTGTATTCTGCATTATTCCGCATACAAACTTGCTTTAGAATTTTGTTGACTATGCTGTTCGTACTATAAATTGCGAGGTTCAAGAGCGTAAGAGCTTGCTTTCCGAATAAGTAAGCTTGCGACGGCAAAGGAAATTTAAAGTGAACAGTTTGAATATTTTAATAAGGAATCAGCTTTCCCAATACATGAGTTTACCGCAAATTGCGGACAGTTTAAATAACATTTACCCAAAAAAAATAAAATGAAATTTATCAATAAAATATCAAGAAACAATTTCGGTTTGAACCATTTATTGTTTGGCAATTTATTTCGGCATAAGTCAATATCCGACTCTACAACTGAATCCTTTCTTTGCGGCAAGTTAAGGATAGTTTTTATTTGTCTGATTTGCTCTTTTTTAATTTACGGGATTTCAGGTTGTAATTTTTTAGGCAGCGGCAATCAGAGCAAAAAAAAAGAGAATAAAATACCTGAAGCACCGGAAGTCATATTTGATAATGTTGTTCAAGAAGATGTGCAACTTTATCTTGACGCCGAGGGTTGGACTTCACCTTATAAATCTGTTGATATTCGTGTTCGTGTGCCGGGTTTTTTGAAAAAGTATTTTTACTCTCATGGTGAAGTTGTTAAACAAGGAAGCCCGCTTGCCCAAATCGAACAAGAACAATATAAATACGTTCACGAAATCGCTAAACAAGACCTCGTTATCGCCGAACAAAAATTAGTGCAAGCTAAACAAAATCTTGATCGCGATAAACCTCTAATAGAAAAAGGTATTAAAACGCCTGAAGAATTGTTACAACGTGAGACCGATTACAATACGGCTGTTGCTACAGTTGAACGTTCTAAAGTTGCCGTCCAACAAGCTGAATTAAATCTTGGATATACTGATATTGTCGCGCCGTTAACTGGAAAAACTACTCAACATTTGGTAGATGAAAATAATTTTGTCAGTCCTGGAACCGCCGAAGCAAAACTGTTGTCAATAACACAAATCGATCCGATTTATGTTGACTTTCATATTAGCGACAGAGAATTTGCAGATTTGAAAAATCGAATGGGTTACAACAAGAAATTCGATGAATTGACTCTTAAAGAACAAAATAAAACAAATGCCCCCGCAGATAATTCAAAAACGAAAGAGAAAAAAGATAAACAAGAAAATAATGAAGTAAATGATTTTCGCGGATTTAACGGCGGAGTTTTTGAGGCGTCGCTTACTTCTCCAACAGCGGTAATTCCGAATAACTTCCCGCTCAAAGGAACAATTCGCGGTGTTATCGATAACCGAATAAGCAGCACAGGACAAGTTACACTTCGCGGCGAATTGCAAAATCCGCTCATAACCATAAACGGAAATTCTGATTACTTGATTTACGCCGGTCAAATTTGTGTTGTCCGTATTCCTTACGAGGTAGTTACTAACGCAATTCTGATTCGTGAAGAAGCTCTATTGACAGACCTTGACACAAAGTACGTTTTCGTTATCGAAAAAGGAATCTACACGCCAGAACCGAACCTTCTTGCAAAAGACGAACAAAACCTAGAACCTTACGAAACAGAATTAGCAATGCGGCGCGACGTCAAAATTGGTAGATTACTCGATAACCAACAGAGAATTATCTTGCAAGGTTTGAAACCCGGTGAACGTTATATTACAAAAGGTTTGCAAAGAGCAAGACATGGTTCGCCGGTGAAACCTATCACAATCCAAGAATTCGATGAACGACGAGCAAAATTAGAAGAAATTCCCACAAATATCCCAGAAAAAAAACAAGATGAAAATAAAAAGAAACCTGATCCCAAAGAACCAATTCAAGAAAATATGAAAGTTGAACAGCCCGCCAATAATAATCAACAATAAACCTTTTTTCTAACCTAAAAATACATCAACGCAACAACAAAAAATCTACGACGAAAAACTGCCTTTAACACCTCCGAGACCACCCCTAACCCCTCCGAAGGAGGGGAATAAGAAGACGCCTCCGAGAGAGGCGAATAAGAAGACGCCTTCGAGTGAGGCGAAGGAGACGCCTCCTTTGGAGGCGAATATTCCCCTCCATTGGAGGGGTCAGGGGTGGTCTCGTAGGAGTCAAGGGAGTTTTTCCTACAAGTTTATAAAATGTCTAGTGTTTCTTTTTTCTAACCTAAAAATACATCAACGCAACAACAAAAAATCTACGACGAAAAACTGCCTTTAACTCCTCCGAGACCACCCCTAACCCCTCCGAAGGAGGGGAATAAGAAGAAGCCTCCGAAGGAGGTGAATAAGGCGACGCCTCCTTCGGAGGCGAATATTCCCCTCCTTTGGAGGGGTCAGGGGTGGTCTCGTAAGAGTCAATGGTGGTTTTCCTACAAGTTATCGAAAAGGTCTAGTGTTTCTTTTCCCTA
>JAITDV010000117.1 GCA_031282385.1 Planctomycetaceae bacterium
CATCCTCCGCAATTTCCTGATTCGATTTCACAACCGGTTGTGTATCAAGCAAAAAAATTATGGGAAATGCTTGATGTTCGTTAAGACAGATTGGGTATGGTTGCAATCGACCGTAATTACAAACTTCGCGCAATCCAAAGTGTTGCCCAATTTCCCGACAACTCATCTACACAACTCAACCGCGCAATGTGTTGGCGTTTAAAATTGACTATTGCAATCTATTGACAATAGCTCTACATCCGTGCCAATAAATATCACCAACAAATCACAGGACGAAAATAATACTAAACAACAAAATTAATTTTAATACAACAAGTCTAAAAGTTTTTAATGTAAAAAAAGTATATTTATGTAATAATTTGGTATTCAGAATTGAAAATTGAAATTGACTGTTACGATAATTATTGTTTCCAACCTTATTGACTTTTATTGTAAATCTGGTGAAATTTTTCTTGTTGGTCAAGTGTGAACGGATCAAACGCGAATAGATTTTTTGGGCAATCGTTCAAAATTCACATGTGATGTAATTGTTAATGAATTGATTTCTACTCCAGTCAAAATTTATTTTTAATCAAACTGTTTTCTTAATCCAAAGTCCAAAATGGTAACTCAAAATACATCATTTACCGGATCGCATATTTATCGTCAGGATCATATACTTGGTCTTGTAGAGGGTGAATTGAGTGCGGAACTTTATCGTAATTGGGGTTATGCGCTTGGTCAAATTGTATCGGCGGGTTCTGTGATTATTGTTTCTGCGGATATTCGTGAATCGTCTAAACCATTCAAGGCGGCGTTAATTGAAGGTTTATTGTCGTCTGATATTCATGTGATTGATGTTGGTTTTTTACCAACTGATTTAGCATCGTATGCAAGAGACACGTTTTCTGCTGCAGGTTTTGTTTGTGTTAGCGGTGATTGGCATTCTTCGCGTTGGAATGGTTTACGTTGGCAATTTAGTGATACTGATTCGTCTGTTGATGAACAGGTGTTGCGTTTGTGTGATTTTGCATCAAATTCTCCGGTAATTGATACGGTAGCGGCACATCGTTCAATGCCTAATCATTTTCGCAAATATGATATTACTTTTCATTGGATATCGTGGGCACAAGACGTGTGGTATGATGCGAATCAACGTTCAATGAGAATATTGCTTGATCCGATGCATGGTTCGTGGTCTCAGATTGCCAGTCGGGCATTGCAAGCGATATTTCCGCATGTTTTTATTGAGACGACGCGTGATACGCCTAATGATAAGTTTGGCGGAGTGATTCCGAATTCTCAGATTGTTGCTTCAATTGCACCGACGTGTAAGGCAGCGCGTAAACAACATATTGATTTTGGAATTATATTAGGCGCGGACGCAGGTAACTTTACAATTATTGACAATGAGGGTGAGCCTTTGAGTGTAGAGGAAACTCAATGGCTTTTTATTCGGCATTTACTTTGTGATGCGTTTGAGGGTGAAATTTTGTTACATGATTGTATGTGCTCGGAGGTGTTGCTTAACGAGGCAATTAGACTAGGGGCAAAACCGAAAGTTTCTAAACTGAGTCCAGAATGTTTCATCAAAGATATGCGTCAAATGAATGCAATATTGGGGATCATGTCTGATGGTTCATTATATTTTCGCGGGACTGGCGGTTATCGTATTGTAGTGTTTGCGATTAGTTGGTTGATTGACTATATGCTTTGTGCGACATTTAAATTATCCGATTGGCGAAAGACGTTACCGACGTTTAATATTACGCCGGAACTTCGGGTAAACAGCGCGCAAATTGATGAAGTTGTTAAACATTTATCTGAGGAGTGGTCAAGTAAACCGGTCAAAACAATAGACGGATACAATTTTTCCGGTACTGCGGCGAGAGTTCATATAAGGTTAATCGGCGGTTATGATCAACTTGGATTTCGGTTCGAGTCAAAAAGTCGGGATGGTTTGGACAATATTGTGAAAAAATGTTGTATTGCGTTATCTAAATTTGGAGACATTGCCTCATCGATCTCCGGTCAATACAAAGAAACCTTTCCTCTTAATCACATAAATAACAACAATAACAACTAACTATTCAGTCGCGTGTGTTTTTTTATCGTCAATAATTCTGTTACCCAAGCCCGATAAATCCGCGCAGAACAACATAATTTTCCGAACGGCTACAATTATTCCAATCCCCTATTTTAGAACGTTGCATTTTAGTCTGTTTCGTTCCTATTCCCTAACCACTTTTCCTAAACAATTGAATCCTGCAATGGAATAGTTACTTTACATTAGACCTTTTCGCTAACCTGTAGGAGACCACCCCTAACCCCTTCCGAAGGAGAGGTTAGGGGTGGTCTCGGAGGAGTTAAAGGCGGTTTTTTGTTGTAGGTTTTTTGTTGCGTTGATGTATTTTTAGGTTAGAGAAAAGGTCTATTACTCTATTCCTCTTTCTTCGTGCGGGCTGTTGTCTTTATCTCTATCGTCTAATACGTCCCATTTTGTTCCTTCATCTACTCTTGTCAGGGCAAAAATTATGCTTGGCTTTGTATTTTTTGAAATAGCATGCGCAGAACCATCACCTCGCGCAAACATTACAACCGCCGGATGAGAACTGCCAAGCGCAAGATTCAACTCACCATAAGTATCTGTTCGTCTTTCTTTCATCGTTCGATACTCATACGTAACTTGACTTTCTCCGTTTCTTTTATTGCTGTCTTCCAAACAAAGATGTGGAAGTAGATTTCTGCTGCTGTTAGGGATTAAAGTAATCGGATCATTTGGACTTGTTGCGAAAAGATGCGGTACGTCTAAAACATGTCTTGCAATATTTGTTGCCATCCAAGTATGGAAGTATGGATATTCAGTTACTTGATATCCTCCGTTCCACGATTCGGCTTCACGCCCGCTACCTTGCAATGCCCACGACGGAATATGCTTTTCTCCAAAAACCAATTGATTAGATGCACCATCCGCCCACCATGACATTGAATCACACGGCGCCCAACTCGTAATAGCTGTTGCGCAATTTTTCGTTTGCTCCAAAAAATTGGGCCATTTCGGATCAGGTTGCGTCTCGTAAGTTAAACGAGCAACACGAAACGGACCATAAAAATATTTCGGATCACCATAAATCCCGCCAACATGTTGAGCATTGTACAAATTCCAACCTCGCGTTTTATTTGGTTCGCTGTTGCTCTCAATTTCTTTTGGACCTTTGACAGATTGTTTTGCAATTAATGTAACATAATCAGTCGTCGGTCCTCGGCAACCACGACCTTTGTCAGAACCGTCAGGATTTTTTTTCCGTTCTTTGTGCGAATACGAGCCGTTACTTGACGGACAACGATACAAAGAAACCGATGCAAAAATTTTCTTTTGTTCATCATTCAACTGCCTCCACCAGAAATCATTGCATATTGTTGCGTCTTTACTCATTTTGAACAATCCTTGACTTTCTGCCATTTCGTATAATGCTTGTTTTTCGATGTATGGCCAAAGCAACATGTGTATTGTCGGTCTTCCCGCAAAAATACACGCTGGCGGTAATCCGTCATTGGTATCGTTGAACAAATGAACCGCCAGTGCCATTTGTTTCATGTTACTTGAACATGCTAAACGTCGCGCCGCTTCACGTGCAGATTGTACAGCCGGCAAAAGCATTGCTAAAAGAATACCAATTATTCCTATCACAACCAATAACTCTACAAGCGTAAATGCAAATTTGTTAACTTTCATTTTTAACCCCACTGAATTTTTCATTTTGTCCAAAAAAAATTTTTGCAACTATATTAAACTATTCGCACTTGAGTTTAATGTAATCTTTGCGGACTTACTTAATCGGAAACATGTTTTAAACTGTTCACACTGTAAATTTCGTTTACCTCCGCCTGCTTACTTATCGGAAAACAGACTTCTACGCACTTGGGTCACAAATTTATAGTGCGAGCAGTATAAAATGTTTGTGTTGTCGAGTTCTAAAGAACATTCTATACAACTGACAATACCGCCCCAATTTGCAGTTTGACTAAAATCAAGTCCAATAAATTAAAAACCGCCCCGCTTAATCGGCATAAAATTTTTTGACAACCAGTATTTTTTTAGACCTAATAAAGTTTTATACAAAATATTCGGCAAATTAATGTCAATTAAAACAATTGTACGGAAACTACTAACCAATAACAATTCTGTGAGTAGTTACTAAAATTAGTTGCTATAAAATGTATCGACTTGCAATCCGGTTAAATTACGTACTGTTTCGGCGATTGAGTCGAGTTGTTCGTTATTTAGGGGCGATACCCATTGTTCGGGTGTGTTTCTTGCGGTGGTGTAAATCTGAATGCGCAGTATATTATTTGTCTGCAATGACATTAATCGTTGCGCATATTGTTTGATTTCTGAATTGTCTGGAGGTTGACCTTGAATGGAAATGAAGCAGGATTGGATTACTGCTGGAAATCTTTTTGTGAGAGTTGTTAGGTTATCTAATATCTTTTCATATTTTATTGACGAGCGGGCAATCGTTTGAAAATATTCCGGTGTTCCCGCATCCAATTTAGCCCAAATTTCACCGTTATTTTCAAGCATTGATTCAATTGCGTTTTGAACATGTTTCGTGTGCAGCATTGTGCCGTTTGTAATCAGTACAATTTTTACCGCTTCATTACAAAGTTGTCTCCGAACTGCGGCAACACAACGAACCGCTTCTGGAAACGCCGACGACAACGTAGGCTCACCGTCACCACTAAACGCAATATCCTTCAACCCCCTTTTTTCTACCGGCAAAAGTGAAAACCACGAATCTTGAAAAAGCGAACCATTATTGATCATGCCGATAAGCTGACAAAGCTCAGACTTAAGATCATCAAAATCAATAAAATCAGAATTAACGTCAATCTGCTTTTGTCCGCCTTCTGCAATTACTTGACAATAAACACATGAGAAAGTGCATTGTCCACTCAAACTCAAGTTTACCCCAAGCGAAAGCCCGCCTGAACGCCGACTAACAACAGGATAAACATAACAAAATTCGCGAAAACTACGCGGATGATACTGAACTAATGATGATATCATTAAAGATTCTCAATTTACATTTGTAATCGCCGACAACAACCAACAAACAATCAACCAAACAACCAACAAACAATCAACTTTCAGAAACCAGAAATAATTTTGGTAAAGTTTATATGATAATGCTCGTGCTAAAAGTTGCGGGACTCAAGAACATAAAAGCCTGCTTTCCGATAGGTAAGCAGGCGGGCAGTAAACAAAATTAAAGAGTGAACAGTTTAAAACAACGCACAAAATAATTAATCAATTAATTTATTTTCACGTTGCCTTAATTTGTCACGCTGAAAATGAACAGTTGAATCATGCCGACTTGACAATCTTGACAAACGATTCCACCTTCAACGAAGCGCCGCCGACCAACGCACCATCGACATTCGGTTTTGCTAAAATTTCTTTGGCGTTTTCGTCATTAACGCTGCCGCCGTATTGTATTCTCACAGATTCCGCAATTTCCTTTCCATATTTTTTCTCGATTAAATTACGGATAGAAAAATGTACTTCTTCCGCTTGATCTGGAGTTGCAACTTTGCCTGTTCCAATAGCCCAAACCGGTTCATACGCAATAACGCATCGTTTCATGTCATCTGCGGAAACGTTGGCAAAAGAACCCTCAAACTGCTCTCTCACAACCATTTCAGTTGTCCCCGCTTCACGCTCCGATAACAACTCGCCAACACAAACAATAGGCGTTAATCCGCTTGCTAAAGCAGCCAATGTTTTCAAGTTGACGTCTTCATTTGTCTCATGCAAAATATGCCGCCGCTCACTATGTCCCAAAATCACATATCTAACTCCAACATCAAGCAACATCCCCGTACTGATCTCACCGGTAAAAGCACCTTTCGCCTGATGATAGACATTTTGCGCGCCGACTCCAATATTTGAATCCTTAAGCGATGCTGCAACTTGTTGAACATAAATACTAGGCGGGCAAACTGCAACATCAACATCCCGAATACCGGCAAGTTGCTCCTTTAGTCCTTTTGCCAACTCCAATGATGCCGCAAGCGTAAGATTCATCTTCCAATTGCCGGCAATAAAAATTCTACGTACCACAACGTTTCTCCAATAAAATTTACTCACTCATCACATCAATTTTTGCCGTACAGAATTTCTGCTACAAAAAAACGCAACTCGTGATAGGTTCAAAAAACAACCAAACAAAATCGATACAATCAATAACAATAAATTGATCAATCGATACAAAACGGCGCTATTGTAACCTCTTTAATTCACATTAAAAGCGGGGAGGTTTCCGTGAATTATAGGTATCTATTCAATGGATTGTTTTTTGTGTTATACTGTGAGCAATACAACACAAGACATTTCAAGATAAAAAACACTTACGGCTAAATAGTTACAAAATATCTTTAATGCCGTTTGTATAGGATAACGTGTTTATACTGTTCGTACTATAAATTGCATAACTCAAGAGCGTAAATGCCTGCTTTCCGATAGGTAAGCAGGCGAAGGTGAAGGAAATTTAAAGTGTGAACAGTTTAAAATGTATTGCGAAATTTTGAGACTTGATTTTGATTCTATAATTGTTAATTACATTAATCAAAACAACATTATCAAAATTAAAGTGAGAACGATTTAATTGTCTCTTAACATTCAAAACAATCAGAAAAATTTATCCTTATTTAACACTCCACAATATAACGAAAGGTATTCTTTGCGACGTATAAAACTTGAGATAAGTTATGACGGTAAGAATTACAACGGTTGGCAGACGCAACCGAATGTACCTACAATTCAACATTCAATTGAGAACTTGCTCGGCAAAATAACCGGTGAACATGTTTCTGTTATCGGCAGCGGACGTACCGACGCCGGCGTTCATGCTATAAAGCAAGTTGCCGCTTTTAATACAACGTCCAAACTCGATATAACAGTATTTCAAAAGGCACTGAATGGACTATTGCCGCCCGATATTCGTGTACTCAAAGTAGAGGAAGCAGCGCTAAATTTTCATCCAATTAAAAACGCAACATCAAAACGTTACAGATATTTGATAGATGATAACTCGCCGTCTTTTCCAATGACACGAAATTATTGTTGGATTTGTAAAGAACAACTCAACTTGGATGTGATGAATTGTGCCGGAAAATTTTTACTAGGCGAACATGATTTTTCCTCATTCCAAACAGTCGGCTCGCCCAAAAAAACAACAGTACGAACTATTTTGGACGTAAAAATTGAACGGATTGAAGCGGCGTTGCTTTATCCTTCGTTGGTTTGTATTGAGGTTGAGGCAACGGGATTTTTGTACAATATGATGCGGTCAATAGTTGGTACGCTTGTAATACTTACACGATCAAATTGCCCTGAATCAATGCTCGCAATAATAAATTCCCATTCACGTCCCGCCGCCGGTCCAACTGCACCGCCGCAAGGTTTGTATTTGTTGGATGTAAAATATGAGTAATCATATACCGCTCTTGATCTCAAATTAAACCGCCAATAGTAAATCTCTAAAATCTTAACTGTTCAGTAATCTTCCAGTGCAACACGCAAATTTCCCATAAGTTCGGCTAATAATTTGCGCGAATAAATAATCGTTTTTTTATCTCGTCAGTTACAAAATGTTGGAGAAATTTTGTATCCGAAATTGCATTAACTTTACCAACATGTCATTCTTAACGGGACGGAATATTAATTGTTACAAAAAAATTATTGATCTATTGCGTAAATTTTAACGTTACTATTTTTTCAGTTTGTGCTGTAACCGACCTTTCGGGGAAAGGTCGATTACTTATCGTGTCGGCAATAACCGACCTTGTGGATTGTCAATAATTATTGACGCAACCATTTGCTTGCCGAAGGATTGGTAAGAATATTTTAGGATACCAGAAATTTACTTATTTTCTGTTCATGCTTTTACCGTTGGAGGTTTAGGCATGAACAATTGTTGTTTTACTAATTTTATTCTGATATTTGATCAAAGAAATTTTTTTAGATTTTTGAATTAGCTTTTTGATTTTTGCAAAATCAAAAAAACGAATTAATCATGCGGCGGACGTACAGCACCCGTCAATCCTGCATAATCAACACGATCTTCAGGATGCCAAAGCGGTAAACCGCGTCTGATTCTTTCTGCTAAAACTTCTAATTTCGCCGGAGAACCTGCCGGTGCATCAGTCGGTCGAAAATCTTCTGT
Organism: Planctomycetaceae bacterium; assembly: GCA_031282385.1. Classification (GTDB taxonomy): domain Bacteria; phylum Planctomycetota; class Planctomycetia; order Pirellulales; family Thermoguttaceae; genus WRKP01. Next base: position 8,208 of record JAITDV010000117.1, read on the forward strand.
AACTACTGGTACAAATTCTTCGTCATGCCCTGCTTCTAAAATTGCCTCAAAAACATTTTGCATTTTTTCACCTTATTACTTTTTTTCTGTTTCGCTCCCTTACAGCGAATTTCAATGGTTTATGTTTGTAAATAAATCGGGAATAACTCCCAAGCGTTTTGTGCTATTTGCACTTGAAATTCTGATCAAACCGTTATAAATTGTCCATTTGATTGTTTGTATGCCAAATGCACTTTAGAATTTGGTAACACAAAAGCATCAACTCAGGCTTGCCGATAGACAAAACTACAGGCTCTTAAAAACTAAAGTGTGGACAGTTTAATACATTTCGGACAATTCATACTGACAACAACCAAACACGGTAAACTGTATTGTCGGCAAAAAAAGTGTAATTCTTTATTTTTATTGATTATGTCGATCTATTTTGATTTTGTCGTTATCTATAACAACAATAAATTACACTACTCTACAATCTCAAAACACTAAAATCCAACAACTTATACCGAATGACTTTAGAATTTGACGACGCCAAAACATAAAAGCAAACTTCTCGATAGGTAAATTTACACTCGTTACCGAAAAATAAATTACAAACAGTTTAATGTGTATTCAATATAGCATATAAATTGAAATTTTTTGATCGGCAGAACAAAAAACAGACAACATACATTCAGCAATGTACATTAGAAAAAGATGTGAAACCTTTATCTCCATACGGACATTAGTCTGGATTTTGCCAACAAATCACACAGTAGGGCGGAGATTATACAAATCGTCATCTACCAGTCAATAGCAATTTTAAAAAAGAAAAATTCCCAACGCCGATTGCCTCCGTATTATTCAGATTGCAAGCCATAAAAAAAATCTGTTTCGACCTATATTTCCTTTGTAATCCTTGTTATCACCTACAACATAAAATCTATTTTCGCAAAATAAAATCTGACAAAAAAATTTTTTTATTTACCAAAAATATCTACCGACAACATAAATCGTAACTATTCAGTTGCGTTTAAAAAATTTAAAATATTTTTTGCACTAAAAGAACATTGCATAACAACCCGCCGCATTGTGTTAGGACGAAATCCCAATTACTGTTCGTACTATGCAATTGCGTGACTCAAGAGCATAAACCGACCGATAAGCAGGCGGAGATAAAAGAAATTAAAAGACCTTTCGCTAACCTGTAGGAGACCACCCCTGACCCCTCCTTCGGAGGGGGTAGGGGTGGTCTCGGAGGAGTTAAAGGCGGTTTTTTGTTGCGTTGATGTATTTTTAGGTTAAAGAAAAGGTCTAAAGTATGAGTAGTTTAAAACTCGTTTGTTTGGGAATGAGGTTAAGATATGGTAAGAATAAATGGCAGACGTGAACGCAACAAAATAAATTAAACAACCAATAATTTATCAAATTTCAATGCAACTATTCAGCCGCGTGTTTTTTTGTCGGCAACTATTAAACCTCGAACACCTTTCACATTACCATTGAACGCTGGATTACAAGTATCACGTAGTAAATAGTTACAATTTATCGTTGAACTGTGTCGAGAGGTGATTTGAAGGCGGCTTCGTAATTTTGAGCAATATTTGCATAGTGTTCAGGTTTGGCAATAAAACTGTTTAATGATTCTTTGCTTGCAAAAAGATAAACACGCCCTCCAAACCATACTCCGTATTTTCTTGAACCGCATATTTTTTTGTTCCTGTCAATCATCATCACGACATCCTCACCCATCGCAACCGGCGCGAATTTCAATGGCGTCTTTAGAAATTCTGCCATTGCTTCTTGACTTGAAAATCTATAAACTTGCCCGCGATACATTGCGTAATATGCGGGATTGCCTGGTATCCACTCCTCTTTCTTACACAACACTACCGGACAATAACCTTCTATCGCCAACGGCACCTCAACCATCAAATGCCCCGACGTTTCAATAGTATTTCCCTCCGTCTGATTGTCCACAACCGGATTACGTATAAACATTGGATTATTTGTTACAGTAATTTTATTCGGATTAAAACCTTCGTAATCAGGTTTATCGGAATCAGGTTTAACAGTACCTTTATTGTTTGCAAGATTGTTGTTGGCATTATCCGCAACAGGTTCTTTTCCATCAACTGTATTTTTCGTTATATTATTTCCTATTGTGTTCTTATCTGTATTATTCGGAGTGTTGAAAGGAACGGTATTCGACGATGTAATTCCGTTGGTTGAAGGTATTGTAGTTACAGTATTATTACCGGTTTTGTTTGGTTCAATTTGACCTGATGCAGAAATTACAGGTTGTGAATTGGCCGCGAAATGATTAGGTGAATTTGATGGCAACACAGGTTGATTAGATTGTTCGGTGTTGTTGATAAAAGCAAAATTATTTTGCGAATCAACATTTGACGTACTGTTTTTTTCTGGTTGCGAAGGAAATGGAGTTGCGGCTGTAGGCGCATTTACATTTACAACCGGAGTTGTTGTATTATTCGTTACCTTCTTTGTAACAACATTGTTAGCCGGTATTGTTGCAAGATGTGAAGTTGCGGAGTTAGGTTGAATTAAATTGTTGCGCAGATATTGAAGAAATTGCAAATATTTCTCTGCAACAATTTCACCTTGTCTTCTGTAAACAACTTGTCCATCCGGTTTGATAACTAAATCAGTCGGTACAACTGTAACATTGAACTGTTGTGCAAGTAGCGACTGCGTTTTCATGTCGGCACGAACCACTACAAAATTACGATTCATCTCAATAGCAATTCGCGGATCGGTAAACACATTTGCATTCATAGAAGTACACGGCGCACAATCACTGTAAAAATGTACAATCACTAATCGATTTTCAACTTGTGCAATTTGGCAAGCTCTTTTGAAGTCATTATTCCAGTTTATTGATTCGACGACTTGTGCCGACAACTGCCGATTCGCCGACAATAAAACTGTAGACAAAACCACCGCAAGTACAGATATTCTGATTACCGCAAAAACAGCTTTAGAAAACAGCTCTGCACAAAAATTACCGCGATAAATATTAGTTATAATTCGCTTTCTCATCGCAATATCTCTTTTCAATTCGATTTATTTCAATTCATTTTGACAACAGGACAAAAATCACCGCAAAAAATTATACCAAACACAATTTAGAATCTGACAACGTAAAAGCATCAATACAGACGTCACAAGAAGTATGCCAGCGCATGTTTTTTGAAAACTAAAATGTGAACAGTTTAAAATGTCCGCTATACATGTATCGGCTATACCTGAAAAGCGGGTTAAACCGAATTTAATGAAAATAACGAATAAAACGAAAATTTTTTGTAACTACTCAGTTACAAAATTCCCACAATAAAATTTAGAGGTTTAGGGAATGAACAAAGAGAAAAGAGATTAGAAACAAAACAAACTGGAGAATTTAACAAATAAGGGTTGTTTACTTTTAGAGCCTTACGTTTTTGTCTGCTTCGTTTCTAATTCCCTAACCTCGAAGCTCGTTTCGTAAACAATTGAATCCCGCAACTGAATAGTTACCTTTTTATTAGACCTTTTCGCTAACCTGTAGGAGACCACCCCTGACCCCTCCGAAGGAGGCGTTTCCTTATTCGCCTCACTCGGAGGCATCTTCTTATTCCCCTCCTTCGGAGGGGTTAGGGGTGGTCTCGGAGGAGTTAAAGGCGGTTTTTTCGTTGTAGTTTTTTTGTTGCGTTGATGTATTTTTAGGTTAGAGAAAAGGTCTAATCAAGCAAATACTCATCTTTAAACGAACGAAGCGCTCTCCATCTGAATCCGCATCCGAAATTGTTTGGGTAAAGTTGCTTATAATACTTCCCTTTTGACGAAAAAGGTTGGATTTAAGATTGTATTTCAATTTTTCGACACTCCAAAAATCTTGCGCACATAATTTAATGTAAAATAGACGTTCTTCTTGTGATTTTGTGGCATTAATAATAATAATAATAATAATATAGAAGTGTAAATCCAATAGAATCAAAATGACAGAGTGATTGATTTGTTTTCAAATCGTCAGTTGATAACTGACGATTTGAAAATATTGAACTCCATGCTCCATAAAACAACCGCATGTTTTTCATATTCGTAGCCGAAAAGCCTCTCAATCCGGGCAGTTCTTTTTGTAATTGCTGTGATATGATTTCTATGGCATTTGTTCCCCAAAAATCTTTACGGCTATTGTTCGAAATATACTCGCCAACGCCAAAATAAAGCGAAAGCATTTCCCTGTTCACCATTGCTGCCGCTCGATAACGACTTTTTAGCATAGCCTGTTTGATTGTTTTTATGGCTTCAGAGTAATTATTATTTAAGACATTTTGTTGCGTATATTTGTTTCTTTTAAAATTTTGCCGTCTTGGATATTGTTGAGCGGGTAACAATTCCATCCGGACTATGCCGTAATGCCGAAGTTTCCATAATATAACTTCAAAAAAATACAATTGAGGTTTTTAGAAATTCCATGAATAAATATCATTTCACTTGAAGTCAAGAGGCAAGTGAAATGATACCTCAAATTTTCCGTTTCGTTAGGCTCAAAATGATTTAATTTAACTAATCCCTAAACTCTAACTTTTTTTTATCTTGTTGGTGTTTTTTTGTTACGAACTTCTTCAAAAGTTAAAATTGGTCTGTAGTCGGGGTCGTTTTTGTATTGAGCATTCTTTTTGCCCCAGTATGACGGATGGTATTGACAATTAACATCAAGCCAGTTCGTAATCAATAACTTCTCCGCATCCGAAAGACGCAAATTATCATGAACTGCCAACAACTTATCTACATACGAATTTACTGCCGGATTCTCCCATGTTGTCCGTCCCCAACCGTAAATCATTGCAGCCAGCGGGCTTGACAATGCGCCGGTTTTATACGGCGCAATATATTCAATCCTATTCGAAGCCGCATCTTCATTGAGTTCATGGCGGTTACCGAGTAATTGTTTTGAATGACCTAATTTGATCAAGTTGTTGTAAGAAACACAGAACGTTCCTTGATGCGTTCCGCGAAGATCAAGCGAAGATGCTTTGAGTTTAATTTGTGAGCTATTGTCGTTTTTTTGTTGTGTTTTATCTGTTGTGCCTTGATGACAACTTACACAATGTTTGTCCAAAATCGGTTGAATTTGTCTATCGAAATCGAACATTACTTTTGCATTGTTTTGGGTTGGTTGCGGAGCTGGAATTGAAGCAGACCGCAACATACTTTTGGGCGTACCCATACTTTTCGGCGGCGTCATGTCCGGCGTTTCATGACAACCAACACAACTGCGAGTTTCGCCAGCAGTGTAATTGACATAAGTCCGTTCTGTTTGAATTGAACAGAAATTTTTATCAAGTGCTTGAAAATAAATTGCCCGACCTGCCGGAACCAGGAATTGAGCGCTGCCGTCGTCTTCAACCGGAACAATTCCATGTTGAATTTTCGCACTCAATAAACCGTTTCCAATTGCACTATGCGACATTCCATGATGATCGCCGCGATATTTTTTTCTCGCTTCCCAATGTCTAGGCAATTGTTCAAGAATACGAATATATTTCACCTCGCCTCGTTTAACATTGTCCATCCCGACATAAATATCCGTAACTATGCACTTCGCTAACCCTTTTTTAGCCAATTCCGCATCAACCGATAATCCCGTCGGAATCGGCGGCACAACACGCGGAACAAGCGGATAAGCATGCCAAAGCGAAATCGATGGATCATACAACAAACTCATATCACGCCCCAACTCGTCAAGTAACACAAGATAATATCCACGCGGTTCAGACCAAACCTTGCCGGCAGGTTTCATTGACGCAATAAAAAGATTCACCGAAATCGGATACGGCTCGCGAAAAATACGCCCTGACTTGCCGCTGCCGTCATGAAACCATTGCCCGTTTTTATCCTTAAAATGAAAACCGCTATGCGAAAACGCTGCAACATCGTTGGTAATATATGTCATTGCCTCCGTACTCCGAATATTTTTCGTCGTATCAACTAAAACAATTGTCCCAAGCGCATTATTTACCCAATGCGACGAACCAAGCATGACAATTTTGTTTGGTTCTCCTGGTATGGCGCGGGCTTGGATTTTGGTTTCGGGAAAGGTGATTGTGTTGCCGTAAACTTCTGCGGTGCCGGAGCCGTCAGGATTCATACTCCAAATAGATTTGCAATTTCCCGCCGCCTTATCAACATACTCCCACCGATGATAAAGAATCCGTCCGTCGTGATGAATTGTCGGAGTTGCCTCGCTCAACGGACTATAAGTCAACTGCTTTATATCAGTTCCGTCAGCATTCATGCGAAAAATATTTTTAACCGTTAAAGCATCACCGCTATCACAAAGTACACCGAATTGACATCGGGTTGAAGCAAATACAATTCCGCCGTCAGGTAAATAACACGGGTCAACATCATCCGTTCCATGATGATAACCGTTGCGAAATTTCTTAATCAATTCAGCTTCATTGGGCAACGGAAAAGTTAGTTGCCTTAAACCTGTTCCGTCAACATTGACTTCATAAATCCGATAACCTTCGTCGTTGCTCTTTTTCAAATCGAACACGATTTTTTTTGCGTCAAAAGATAAATCAAACCACCCAACAACAGCATTGTGTGTAAGTTCAGGAACAATATCGCGAGCTTTACCTGTTTTCAAATTGATTGCACAAATTCCGCCGCCAGGAGTCCATCTGCTGTTTACGTGATCCGTGTAAACGTGATTAGAAGTGTAAGTAAAACGGCGAATAAACAACAACTCATCAATTCCATGATCAATAAGTTTTTTTGCGGCTTCAGGATTGAGTTGAAATTCAGTTTTGTCGGCAGGCGGAACAATCAGAGGTTGGGGTTGAATTGATTTGGGATAATTTTTTTGGTATTCTTCGGCAGGTGGAAAACTTGCGGGCGAGTTGCGAATTTGGAATACAACCGAACCGCGAGTTGAACCGCTGTCTAAACCAACTTTAGTCTCAAAACGTTTATATTTGCCGTCAAGTTTGAAATGGATTATTGACGGCGCGTGCGCCCAAAATCCGAATTTGAACGATTCGTTTGCAATTGACAAAATCGCGTTTTGGTGATTTTTATCAATCAATAAATTGCCCCAACCGACTTTAATCGATGTAGGTTTCAAAGTTGTCAACCGAACAATTTTATCTTCCGCATCGTACAATACCGGTTCCGCCCAGACAGCTTGATCACTATCATAAGAATCGTTACCGTATTCCGCAACAAGATAAATATCTTCTGCCCCATTCAGGTCAACTTTAAGCGTTTGAGCTTTTGTTGCAGGGACAATTACTTTAGTAACAACCGGTTCAAATGCCGGTTTATGTTCTGCGGCTGCTTGACTACAACAAAAGCAAAAAACCGCCAATATAGTCAAAAATTTTTGCATAACTTAAATCTCCAATTTGTTGCGGAACGTTGCAGAGTCGCAACCGCTCCTAATTTACACCAAACGCAATTTAGAAACTGTTCACACCTTAAAATTATTTTGTAACAATCAAGAGTTGAATTACTTCAATTGCAAATCAGCCCCGACATTATAACCAATCAACACAAACACGTAAAGCCCACTATCGACAAAAAACAGCGTTCTGCCAATATGCCGTCCATAACGCGACAAGAAAATTCAATAGCACAAAATAATGACGAGACTGAATAGTTACATTTTTTATTCAATTGTTTTTTGTTCTTTTTGGGTTGGTTTTTCTACGATAATTTCAAACTGGTTTTTTTTGCCGCGTTCAACTTCGATAACAATTCCTGACGTTTCTGGATTGTAATATTTCGCGTCAAATAGCGGAATTTCTTCTGTTCCTTCGGTTATTTGCGAACCGATCAAGTGAACATTGTATGTACCGTGCGGCAAACCGTCTCCTTGTTTCAAACCGCCAAGTTCAAAAACACCGTTGGTAATATTACCTGTGTAATTGAATTGTGGTGTTGAGAAGAAAATGGTACCGTTGGGAACGGGTTCGCCGGTTGAATACTTTACCGTACCCGATCCCGAAACATGACCATTGCCGCAACCGGCAACTGCCGCCAAAACAAACAATAAAAGTAAAAAAAGTTTTTTCATAATTTATATTTTTTTGAATTAAAGTTTTGACAAGTTCTTACAAATTTTTACAAATTTTTCAAAAATCACATTAATTGTTACGGTAATTGTTCAGGTGTACCGTCGTTTACAATAGTCATTCTTGATAATAAGTTTACATTGACATTTTTAGCTGCGCTGCGGACAGAACCATCACCAAGCAATATATTGAACGATGAAGGATGCGCACTGCCAATAGCCGGAACTTCAAGGTCTAGTCCGCCAAATCTTTTTCCGGCAGGCAAGGGTTCTGAATCGTTTCGGGCAATTGGTATTCCGGTGTATGAATTTGTTGTTGGGTTATTTGTTGCCATGAGTGAATTAGCCCAAGCATGAGCGGCAATATCACCGCGTCCAACTCCGCCATCACCTCCAAATGCCGAAAGATACGAACAATCCAAATGCCATTTTTGTTGTTGCGTTCCTGCTGTATAGCTATTTGTATAACATTTGCCGAGCATGAAATTTGGAATGTGTTTTTCACACACAATTACTTGATTGGAAGTGCCGTCTTGCCACCAGTTAAATGTGTCAACAGGCGTATAAGAAAGTATTTGAAACGAAAGTGGAGTTGGATTAATTGTAACCATCGCAGTACGGAATGATCCATTATGGTACTGGTTGATCCATCTACTCAACCAATCATCAAGTAATCTCGGATCCGTTCCGACGCCTAATAGGACTTCATTAATATTATGTCTGTTGTAACATGCAACTGTGATCAAATAATCTGTTTGAGGACCTGGATGTGAATTTGTTGTTTCTTTTGAGTAACGTGAACCTCCGCCGCGTCGAGACGGACAACAGTAAGACGCAACAGAACCAAATGCTTTTCGATCACTATCATTGAGAACATTGCGCCACCAAGTTTGACCTGGAACGCGATCTATTCCTGCTTTTGCACCTGAGCCTTCCAACACTTTATCGTACAAAGCTTGTTGTTCAATATACGGATAAATTAATCCCCAAAACGAAATTCGCCCATAACGCGGATTATCGTGTGCAGCGTCTGGAGAATGAACTCCGCTGGATGCTTCATAGTAAACGATTGTTGGCGGCAATGCGTCGTTTGTTCCGTGAAAGTTGTGGACGGCGAGACCGATTTGTTTCATGTTATTGGTACACTGAGTTTTGCGGGCGGCTTCGCGTGCAGCTTGAACTGCGGGCAAAAGAATTGCAATCAAAACGCCAATAATTGCAATTACCACCAAAAGCTCAACCAAAGTAAAACCAAAAAAAGCCAGAGCAGGCTTGGGAGAAATCCC